>JBBAEY010000045.1:0-18898 GCA_041655755.1 Tissierellaceae bacterium | reverse complement strand
AATTTTCTAATTTCTACAATGGCCTCCTGACTATTATTTAAACCTGTTTCAAGTTCTAGGGCCTTTTCATATTCTAGCTCGTAATCCTCACTAAGTTTTTTGTGATAATTTTCTAGCTGCACTAGGTTTTTAGCCAATTTCAAATCTTGGTTGTTAATGGACTTATCCAAATCACTTGACACCTTGTTATAATCCATAAGCCTATCCTGGCTTAGATAAAACTTCTCCATAACTTCATTTTTAGCCCCAATATAATTATTTAATTCATTTTTACTTTGGCCAACATTTTCTTCTACCTGGACTATTTCATTATTTAAAATCCTTTTTGTATCAGCAATTTCCTTGATATTATTTTCAATATTGCCAATGGAGACAGCCTTGGTTTCTAAATCATTCAAAGAGTTTTCAATTTCAAGGGCATTATTTGATAGCTTTTCCTCAAGGTTCTTGACCTCAGAGTCAAGGGTATTTAACTCGATTTGATTACTAGTAATGGCACCCTGCCTCTCATCTCTTTCCAGCTTCTTGCTTTTATAAATTGAGGATAGCTTATCTGCCTTCTTTTTCTCTTCTTCTATTTCATTTTCATATTGTGTAATTATACCTATTAATTCCTCATATCTAATATCGAAAGCTTCTTTTTCACTATTCAGAGTTTTAATTTCATTTTCCTTGTCGCCAATTGAGGACCATATTCTGTCCTTTTCTAATTTGCCGTTCTTGTATTGGTTTCTTATGTCAAAAAGTAAAAATTCCTTGTTTTTAATTGATTCCTCTTGACCTTCTATTTCTGTTTGACTACTCCTTAATTCTTCTAATAGCCTCATCTTTTCCTTTTCTAAGTCCTCAAGAACTACCCTTAATTTATTTATTTCCTGACTAACTCTTTCTATCCTGGCCCTCCTGCTAATAATGCTTATTCCACTGTCGCCATAGCTTCCACCTGTCATTGAGCCACCCGGATTAATCAACTCACCTTGTAAAGTAACAATTTTGTGTATATATCCATATTTATTTGCCAACCCTATGCCGTAATCCAGATCTTTTATTATGATTGTTCTACCCAATAAGTATTTGAAAATATTATCATATTTTTTATCATAGCTGATTAACTCGTGTCCAAGTCCTGAGACCTTAAACTTTTCCATATCCTTTGGGTTGAGGGATAACTTCGAACCTTTAATGATATTTAGTGGCAGACAAGTAACCCTGCCAAGCCTATTATCTCGCAAATATCCGATTATATTCTTGGCATCCTGCTCATTTATAGTTACTATATTTTGGATATTTGACCCCAGACTAATCTCTATTGCCTTTTCATATTTTGGCTCCACCTTAATGAGGTCAGCTACTATACCGACAAACCCATCCATAAATCTAGGGTTGCTTTTTGCAATATTCAAGGTCGACTTCACGCCCTTAAAATAGCCCTCATAGTCTCTTTCCATGTTCTCCAGTATTTTTAGACTTGAAATTTTACTTTGTAGATCCCCCTTGATATTATTAATCCTATTATCTAAATCCTCTAAGCTCTTGGTGTTAATTGAGATGAAGGACTTGTTATTCTCATATAAAATCTGCAATTCGGAAATTTCCCTTATAATTTTATCCTCTTCTTTTAGGAGCTCCTGACCTCTTATCTTTTTTGACTCAAGCTCGGCTTTCAGGCCGTCAATCTCCCCCTGTAATTGAGAAATTCTTGCATCAATATTCTCATTAAAAGAACTTATGCTGTTTAGCTCAGATTTCCTTTCTGAAGAAAGATTATATAATTTAATGGTATGGTCCTTCCCTAGTTCTATTTCCTTTTCACTTTCCTTGATCTTCCTATCTAGTTCTTCCAGATCATCTAGCTTGCTCCTATATTCCCCTTCTCTTATTTGTCTCTGCTGTTTTCCTATTAAAATTTTCTTCTTTAGTTCTTCATCTACTACACTTAAATCCCCTACTTTTTCCTCAAGTTTCAATCTTTCTTCATGTAGCCTGTCTAAATCTTTAACAAGGAATTTGTGTTTTTCTTGGCTTATAGCCAATTGGTTTTCTAATCTTTCCAGTTGTTTTTGATATGCTATATTGCTATCTCTAGACTTTTCAATTCTAGATTCCAGCTCATTTATATCAAGCTTTAACCTATTAAATTCACCTTCTATTTCCTCCTTGTTTGCATTTATTTCAAATAATTCCTTCTCTAAGGAACTCTTTTTCATGACAATTTCTTCATTTGAAACCTTGATTTTTTTGATTTCTTTTATAAATAGATTAACCTCTAAATCTTTTAGCCTGTTGAACAGTTTGTTAAAAATACTGGCCTTATTTGCTTGTTCTTCTAAGTTTTCTAGCTGGTTAGATATTTCATATATTAGATCTTTTATTCTCAGTATATTTGCTTCTGTCTTACCTAGTTTTCTTTCAGCTTCTTCCTTTTTGCTTTTATACTTTACAATTCCAGCAGCTTCTTCAAATATGCCCCTCCTGTCCTCAGGCCTGTTACTTAAAATCTCATCAATTCTACCTTGTCCAATGATAGAATAGCCATCCTTGCCTACTCCCGTATCCATAAAGAGTTCACGTATGTCCCTCAGTCTGCATGAGTTTCTGTTTAAGTAGTATTCTGATTCACCGGACCTAAACATCCTTCTGGTTACCTCAACTTCACTATAGTCTAGGGCTATTTCCCCATCTTGATTATCTAAAGTAATAGTTACTTCTGCATATCCTAGGGCCCTTCTCTTACTTGTACCGGCAAAAATAACATCCTCCATCCTATTACCCCTAAGGTTTTTGACACTCTGTTCCCCCAAAACCCATCTTATGGCATCTGAAATATTGCTTTTCCCACTACCATTGGGACCTACTATGGCAGTTGTACCCTCCTTAATCTCAATTGCAGTCTTATCTGCAAATGATTTAAACCCCTGTATCTCTATTTTTTTCAACCTCATATAAGCACCTCATAAGCAAATTATTAAAAGATTAATTCTAGTCTAATGACAAACTAGCCTTTAAATATGAATTAATCAGCGATTTCATATTGATTCTATCATAAAATTCTCCAATTGTAATGTGTATATGGTCCTCTTCTAGGTCCTTAGAATATATCCTTATCTTTCTAAAACCATATTTTCCTGAAAAGTAGTCAATATTGGCTGACCTCTGGCCCGCTATATCGGAAATATACCTTTTATTTGCTTCTATAATAAGTTCTTGTCCCCTGCTATTAATGTCTTCTTCTTCTAGGTAACTCTCAAATACTAACTGGAATATTTTAGATTCGACTAATTGTCTAAATGAAGGGTGAAAGGGTCCTGCTACTACATCTTTTCCAAGTTGGATATTCTCTGTAGGCTGCAAACCTACCCTGATCACATTTATATCATTTACATTAAATAGCATTAATAATACTGCTGATATATCCACAGCTTTTTCAAGGGAAATTGCCTTGTATTTGCCACTTAAGTATAATTTTTCTAAAAAGGTATCCTTTATTACTAATGTTGGATATATTCTTACACAGTTAGGTGATAGCTTGATAAATTCTCTGCATGTATATAAATCTTTTTCTAGATTGTCTGATGGTAATCCAACCATCATTTGAAGCCCTAGATTAAAGCCATATTCTTTGATAAGTTTAGCAGATCTATAGACTATTTCAGATGAGTGTCCCCTTCCACTGTCATATAATACCTTGTCATCTAGTGATTGGACTCCTAACTCTATGGTGTCAACAGAAAATCTTTTGAGATTGTCTAATATATTTATATCTATGGCATCAGGTCTAGTAGATAATCTGATGCCATTTATTTTGCCTTCATTTTTATATCTATAAGGAATACTCAGGAGCTCCTTCTGCACTTCCATATCTATGGCTGTAAAACTCCCTCCATAAAATGCCAGCTCTATTGTTGAGTTTGGCTTAAAAGTTGCCAAATGCTCCTCTATTATCACTTCTACATCAGATGGGGTAACATTGGTCGAAAATCCAGTTATCCTCTCTTGATTACAAAATACGCAATCATGAGGACAGCCTAGGTGTGGTACAAATATGGGAATAATATAGTGCCTACTCATCAATTTCACCCATCAAGAGAAGTGCATCCTTGGCGGCCATTTGCTCTGCCTCTTTTTTGTTGCGACCCGAACCTGTGCCCACAACCTGGTTGTCCACAATTAAATCTATATGGAATATCTTGTTGTGATCAGGGCCCTCTTCCTTAACTACCTTATATTCAATCTTTGCCTTAGTTTTTTTCTGTAAGTTTTCTTGTAGATCAGTTTTATAATCAACAAATAGGGCTCCCTTAGCCACGGCATATACCAGATCAGTTTCAAAATTCCTTAATAGGACCTGTGTTGTAGTATCCAAATCACTATCCATATAAATAGCACCCACCAAAGCTTCGCTGGCATCAGCTAGGATGGAGTCTCTGTCTCTTCCACCAGTAGCTTCTTCGCCCTTTCCAAGTAGTATATAGTTTCCTAATTGAATCTTCCTGGCGATAAATGCTAGTGAAGATTCGCATACTACTTTTGCACGCACTTTTGTTAGCTCTCCTTCAGGATAGTTTGGGTACTTTTTATACAAATAATGACTAACAATGAAATTTACAACTACATCTCCCAAGAATTCCAGTCTTTCGTTGTTATCTGTCACCCTCATCTTATTCTCATTTGCATAAGAACTATGAGTCAGGGCAGTCCTCAATAGCTCAATATCTTTAAACTTATAATCCAAGTTGTTTTCCAAAGCCTCTAACCATTTATAGTTGACCTTATTTCCACCCATACTATTGCCTCCCCAATTTTAATAATAATAATTGGGCTAAGTCAGCCCAATTATTATTCATCTAAAGCCTTGCTTATATAATCTACTGCATCCCCAACAGTTTTAATATTTTCCATATCCTCGTCCTCTACCTCTAATGCAAACTCGTCCTCAAAGGCCATGACTAGTTCGACTAAATCCAATGAGTCTGCATTTAGTGTATCCTTAAATGAGGTCTCCTTGGTTATCTCTTCAACATCCACATTAAATTGTGTTCCAATTATTTCTTTAACCTTCTTATAAATCATAAGCGAATCCTCCTATATATTCATAGTTTTTATACGATATTCTTTCCAATTATATCTATTACATCTCCCTCAATGAACTTTTTTAGCTGGTTTATTCCATTTTTAATAGCCAAGGCATCAGAGCTGCCATGGGCCTTGACAATTGGCCTACTTGTTCCAAGAAGTGGAGCCCCCCCATATTCTCGATAATCCATTCTGCTTTTTATGTTTTTTAATCCTGGTTTCAATAGGGCTGCAGCAAATTTAGACTTGATGTTTTTTGTTAGCTCCTCTTTTAATATGGAGAAAATCGATATGGCCATACCTTCTGTCAATTTTAATGCAATGTTTCCTGCAAATCCATCTGTAACAATTATATCTGCCACTCCTGATGGCAATTCTCTGGCCTCTATATTTCCAATAAAATTAAGATCTGATTGCTCCAAAATTTCAAATGTGTCCTTGGATAACTGGTTGCCTTTTCCCTTTTCTACCCCAATATTTAATAGCCCAATAGTAGGAGAGCTAATGCCCATTACCTTTTCCATATATATTGAGCCCATCAAGGCAAATTGATAAAGATACTCTGGCTTACAATCTACATTTGCACCTGCATCTAAAAGTAGGGAAAAACCCTTCAAGGTGGGATATAATACTGAAAGGGCAGCCCTATCAATTCCCTTTATCCTCTTCACTATAAAAAGACCTGTCGCTAGAAGTGCACCAGTATTGCCCGTAGAAATAAAACCATCTCCTAGGCCTTCTGCTAAGGCCTTAGCTCCTACAACCATGGAAGAATCCTTTTTCCTCCTAATAGCTATGGAGGGATCGTCTTCGTTGCTTATGACCTCCTTAGCATCTAGTATCTCTAGCTTATCCTTAGGATAGGCCAGCTTTTCTAGCTCTGATTGCAAAGTATTTTGATCCCCAACTAAAATTACATCAATTCCATATTCATTGATTGCATCTACTGTACCTTTAATTATTTCGATAGGTCCTTTATCCCCACCCATAGTATCCACAATAATTTTCATAATTAACCCCCAATACCATCTTATATCTACTGATATTAAATATATATTAGAGTAAATTAAATTGCAATATCAAATTAAAAAAAGATAGTGCTTTCACTATCTTTTTTTATTATTCAACTACTAGTACTTCCCTGTCTTTGTAATATCCACATGACCTACAAACCCTATGTGGTAATTTTGGTTCATGACACTGTGGGCACTCTACAAATGTGGCTTTAGCTAATTTGTAAGAAGAAGCCCTTCTCTTATCTCTTCTGGCTTTCCCAGTCTTTCGTTTTGGCACTGCCATTGAAAACACCTCCTTAATTCTTTAGGAAAAAATTCTGTAGCTTTTCTAATCTCGGATCCACATCATCTAAATTGCAATCGCAGGATGCAGTATTTAAGTCTACACCACATTTTGGGCATAGGCCCCTACAATCTGATTTACATAGGGATTTCATCGGCAGCGATAAGATTACTTGATTTACAAGATGCTCTTCAATATTTATAACATCGTTTTCAAAGTAAATTACCTCAACTGTCCCATCAGAATCTTCTTTTTCTCTATATTTCTTCTCAAGAAGTCTAGCAGTAAATCTCGTTTTAACTTCATTCAGAATAGGTTTTAAACACCTATCACAGTTTCCTTCATAAACATAGGCAATCCTTAGATTAATTAATTTATCGCCGTCTAACTTGAAGATTTCACCCTCATATCTAATAGCCTTGGATATTGATATACTAGTTCCAAAATCATGGTTCTCAATCTCCATTTCACCTTCAAATGGCAATAGGTCATCCTTATCGTCGAGGAAATCTGTAAGGTATATAAGCATTTTGTTCACCTCTTAAACTAACAAAGAATATTATACAAAGCTAGGGCCATTTTGTCAAGAAAATATTATTTAGAAACCAAGCTCAGGGTGTCACGTGAAATCATTAATTCCTCATTGGTTGGGATTACAAAAATAGCTGTTGAGGTCAAATCTCTATTAAGCTGTGCCTCTTGCCCCCTAATATTATTTAATTCGCCATCAATCCTAATATTTAAACATTCTAGTCCCTCACAAATCATTTTTCTAATATAGGAGGAGTTTTCCCCAATACCTGCTGTAAATACGAGGGCATCAATTCCACACATTGTGGCAACATAGGCGCCTACGTATTTTTTGACCCTATTTACGAATACATCTAGGGCTAATTTTGCCCTCTTGTCACCATTCTCCATGGCTATTTCTAAATCCCTAAAGTCACTGCTTATTCCAGAGATACCTAGTACCCCAGATTTTTTATTTAACAACTCATTTACCTCATCAAAAGTAATATTTTCCTTATCCATAATATAGGGAATAATTGCCGGATCTAGGTCCCCTGACCTTGTACCCATAGCCAAACCCTCCAGTGGAGTAAATCCCATGCTGGTATCTGTGGATTTTCCGCCCTCGACTGCACAAACACTTGACCCATTGCCTAGATGGCAGGTTACAATATTTAGATCTTTAATGTCTCTATTAAGTAATTCTGCTGCCCTAAGAGATACATATTTATGCGAGGTGCCGTGAAATCCGTATCTTCTAATTCTGTATTTTTCGTAAAATTCATAGGGTAGAGGATAAATATAATTATCGGGCTCCATTGTTTGGTGGAAGGCAGTGTCAAATACTGCAACCATTGGAGTACTTGGCATCAATTCCCTACATGCCTCAATTCCCATTATATTGGGGGGATTGTGCAGTGGAGCTAACTCTATGCAATCGTACAAAACTTTCATAACTTCCTCATCAATTAAAACCGAAGATGAGAAAGATTCTCCACCGTGAACAACCCTATGACCAACAGCATCTATCTCATCCATTGATTTTATTGCTCCATATTCCCCATCCACCAAGGTATCTAAAACTAAGCTTATAGCATCTTTATGATTGGCCAAAGGCTCTTCAATAACAACTCTTTCCTTGCCTGTAGTATCATGTTTTACCTTGGAGCCTTCGATACCAATTCTCTCTACCAGACCCTTACATAATACATTTTCTCCATTCATATCAATAAGTTGATACTTTAGTGAAGAACTACCACAGTTTATTACCAGAATATTCATTTTTTTTCCTCCTATAAATTCATTTACTCCTATGTTTAATAATATTATATTTGTGTTAAAAAATCAACATGATATAATTAAAGAAAAAACATTTTTGGAGGTAATCATGACAGCTTTAGGATTAATTACCGAATATAATCCCTTTCACTTAGGTCACAAGTACCACCTTGAACAATCATTAATAAAATCTAACGCAGACCATACTATTGCAATTATGAGTGGTTCCTTTCTACAAAGGGGTGAACCTTCCCTTGTCGATAAATGGACTAGGGCCAAAATGGCAGTTGATAATGGCATAGACCTAGTACTGGAGCTACCCTTTATATTTTCATCCCAAAGTGCCGAAAGATTTGCCTATGGAGGAATAAAACTGCTTGATAGCCTGAATATAGTTGACTATGTAGCTTTTGGCAGTGAGCTAGGCGAATTGGAACCCCTATACCAGATAGCAAATATCTTAATCGAGGAACCTTCATATTTTAGGGAGAGATTAAAGGAACATTTAGCTACAGGGCTTTCCTATTCAGTCGCTAGAAGCAATGCCATAGAAGAATATACTAATACAAAATCCAATAATTTTCAATATAATTATAAGGAGCTATTAAATAAGTCAAACAATATTCTCGGAATTGAGTACCTTAAGGCAATTTTAAAAATCAAATCCAATATAAAGGCTATTACCATAAGGAGATCCGGCAGCCAATACAAGGACCCCCTGATTTCTGAAGGCTTTGCCAGCGCAACTGCCATCCGAAATTCTATAGAAACCAAGGGCATAGAAAGCATTGAAAAACTTATCCCTGCAGAATCCTATCAGCATATTGAAGCATATTGCAAGGAATACGGTTCCTTTAATAGCTTAGGGAATTATAGCCAAATCTTTCAATACTTGCTCAGGACAACAAACAAAACAATGCTTCAAAACATATTAGATATGGAAAAAGGGCTAGAAAATAGGCTAGTTAGGTCAAGTTATAAGTTTAACAATATTAATGATGTGATTGACAATGTTGTAACAAAAAGGTATCCTAGAACACGCATACAAAGAATACTAATCCATTTACTTAATCAATTGGACAGGCAAACTTTTATTTACCTCTACAGTTCCTACCCTGCCTACATCAGGGTGCTAGGATCAAATCAAAAAGGTCTGCTACTATTGAACAAGATTAAAAAGAAGTCCTCTCTGCCTATAATCACAAAATTTGCCGATTACAAAGGCTTTAGAAACAAGGCCCTAGATGAAAGCATAATTTTTGATAAAAGGGCAACAGATATCTTCTTTATTGGTCTACAAGGAGATAATTCCCTCTCCAATATGGACTACTATAATTCGCCTTACATCAAATAAGCATCATAGAATTCCATCTTCGGACATAGGATTATCTCAGGGGGATGGAAATGAATTTTAGATTGGGTCATAAAAAATACTATATAAATATATTTTTCCTACTTTTGCTCCTAGGTCTTTTGTTTGGCATAATATCTAATCCTAGCTTATCTTTGCAATCGGCAAGCCAGGGTATCCTCGTATGGTTTAATATTATCTTACCCTCCCTACTTCCTTTCTTTATTATTTCCGAAATGCTCATAGGCCTAGGATTTATTGATATCTTGGGCAAGCTATTGAAACCTATAATGCTACCGATTTTCAATACCTCTGGTGAGGGGATTTTTCCACTGTCCATGTCTATACTTTCCGGCTACCCTGTGGGAACAAAATTGACCTCAAGGCTAAGGGAAAAAAAATTAATATCCAGGGAGGAGGGGAATAGACTCCTTTGTTTTACCAGCAGCTCAGGACCTATCTTTATGATTGGTGCCCTTGCTGTAGGAATGCTTGGAGACTCAAGATTAGGAACTCTTATTATAATTCCCCACTATATTTCAATGTTAATCCTAGGATTAATTTTTAGGTTTTATAAATATAAAAAGAGGATAAATAATCAAAATATCACTCCTAGGGAATACTATAGGGATATTAATAACTCAATAATTAGCTGGATAAATACAAAAAAATCCATAAGCTCCCTAATAGCAAATAGTATTAAGGAAAGTATGGATGCTCTCCTGTTAATTGGTGGTATAGTAATATTCTATTCAGTTGTAATAGAAATCTTATTTAATATAAATACAGTATCAAAATTATTGAATATCCTAGACGCAATTTTACCTGTGGAAAAGGAATTTATAAAAGGCATAATAGTAGGGCTATTTGAAATGACCATGGGCTGCAAGATAATCGCCCATTCGAATGCACCTATCCTAAACAAATTATTAATTATCAATTTTATTGTCGGATGGGGTGGATTATCAGTCCATAGCCAGGCCCTACACTTTATCAACCGCACTGATTTAAATGGTAAACTGTTCATGATATCTAAAATTCTACATGGCCTGTTTTCTTCAATACTAAGCTACATCTTCTACATTGCAATATACAAGAATTATGTACATACCACCTACTCTAACAATGTGGATTTCATTTCCCCATATAATTTTCTAGACTGGTTCTCTGTTTTAATTAATTCTAGCAAATTACTAATATTAAATATCCTGTATATATCTATAATTTCTATAATTACCTTTTTATTCATATGCCTGATGAAAAAAACTAATTAGTTCCTCTCAATTCTTTTCTGTTTTCATTTAGAAGTTGTATCAGTTCTTTTAAATTATCTTGGGTTTCTTCTAATATTGTGTCAGCATAATCAAGGGCCCCCAACCTAATTTCTTTGGCATTGGTCTGAGCCTTTGAAACGATTTCATCCGCCCTAGAATTGGCTTTTTTAGTTATCTCTTCCTCATCTATTAATTCTTCTAGCTTATACTCTGCCTCCTCTAATAAGGTATCTGCATCTTTTTGGGCCTGAGCCAAAATACGTTGCCTTTCATCCTTGATCCATGCGGCTTGTTTAATCTCATCGGGCAATTTAATCCTTATCTCTTTGATTATTTCAAGGATTTCAAATTTATCGACCATTACCTTACCCGAAAATGGAACTGTGGTCCCCGCTTCAACAATATCTTCAATTTCATCGATTAGCCTCAAAACTTCCATTTTATTTTCCTCCTTTAAATTTTTGCTTTAATGCTAGTTCAACTGACTCAGGTACAAAATGCGATATATTTCCACCGAACTTAGCAATTTCTTTCACAATACTTGAACTTAAGTAGGCATATTTATTATCAGATGCCAAGAAAAATGTTTCTATTTTAGAGTCTAAGCTTCTATTTACCAAGGCCATTTGCATTTCATATTCAAAGTCTGAAACAGCCCTAAGCCCTCTTACCATATTATAACATCCTTTGCTAGTGGCGTAATCAGACAAAAGACCCGAAAAATAGTCAATTTCAACATTAGCTAGATGCCTAGTCACTTCTTTGAGCAGTTCTATTCTCTCCTCAATTGAAAAAAGACTGTTCTTAGACGGGTTGTCCAAAACTGCAACTGTTAAATGCTCCATCTTTTCAGCAGCTCTTTCTATTATATCTAAATGTCCATAGGTTACTGGATCAAAGCTTCCCGGATATATTGCTTTCATAAATTTTCCTCCTAGATTATTTTCTCATAGAATGTTAGTGTTTTGCTACCGTATTTTCTTTTATCCACCATACTAAAATCTAAATATCTTTCTTCTAAAACTAACTTTGATTCGTGTTCAACTATTATCTTTCCGTCATCTTTTAATATATTTACTTGGCTAATCTTTTCCAATATTCCATGGATCAAGCCCTGACCAAAAGGAGGATCAATATATATATAATCAAAGGATATATTTCTTTTTTTAAGAATAGTAAGTAGGTCAAGGCTATCCATATGATAGACTGTACTATTATCCAAAAATTTAGTATGCCTTAAATTCTCCCTGATGACCCCAATGCTCCGGCTGCTCTTATCGGCGAAATGGCCATGCCTTGCCCCCCTGCTCAGAAATTCAATTCCGATAGAGCCACTTCCAGCAAAGGCGTCCAGTACTATGGATTCCCTGTCTATTTGACCTATTATATTAAAGAGAGATTCCTTTATCCTATCCTCAGTTGGTCTGACATCCTGCCCTTTTAAGGTTTTTAATTTGTGTCCCTTTCTCGTCCCTGAAATTACCCTCAACAGCCTACCTCCTTATACTTTACAACGATATCTTACCATATTTATTAGTTTTTTATCAATATCAATTAAATATTAAATTTTCCCCAGAGTTTTTAAACATCTTTAGCAAGTCACTTTTTATACCATTAAAGTCTTTATCTTCAAGCTGGGGTGAAGCCTTCAATATTTCAATAGATTCATTTTGTGCCATTTTTAAAATATCTATATCAGAAAATAAATTTGCAATTCTCAGTTCTGGTAGCCCATGCTGTCTCGTACCAAAGAATTCACCGGGACCCCTGAGCTCTAGATCCTTTTCAGAAATAATAAAACCATTGCTTGTGGACTGTAGCACTCTCATTCTCTCTCTAGATATTTGACTCTTGCTTTCATTGATTAGTATACAATAAGACTGATATTCCCCTCTGCCTACTCTTCCTCTCAATTGGTGTAATTGTGCCAATCCAAACCTTTCAGCATTGTATACTACCATAATATTAGCATTTGGTACATTTACGCCTACTTCGATAACTGTTGTAGAAACTAAAATATCAATCTTATGGTTTTTAAAGTCCTCCATGACCTGGTCTTTGTCCTTTGATTTCATTTTCCCATGTAACAATCCAACCCTAAATTCCTTGAAAATCTTATGACGAAAATCCTCATACAAATCCTCTGCGGCTTTAATCATCATACTCTCACTTTCCTCAATTAATGGGCATACAATGTAGGCCTGTCTCCCGTCTACTAGCTGTTTTTCAATAAACTTATTTGTTCTTTCAATTAGGTCTGGCCCAACTGCATAGGTCTCAATTTCCTTTCTGCCGGGAGGCAACTCATTGATTATGGATATATCTAAATCTCCATATAGGATAAGTGCTAGCGTTCTAGGGATTGGAGTCGCAGTCATTACAAGAATATCAGGATTTTTGCCCTTTTTATTTAAAACCGCCCTTTGTTTGACGCCAAACCTATGTTGTTCATCTGTTATGGCAAGTCCAAGCTTGTAAAATTCCACATTGTCCTGTATAATCGCATGGGTGCCCACTAAAGCATTAATTGTCCCATCTCTTAAATCTGACAATATTTGCTCCTTTTTTTTCAAGGAAATACTTCCAATCAGGATTTCTACATTTATACCATATCCCAAAAATAAGTCTTTTAATGTTTCATAATGCTGAACTGCTAAAATCTCCGTCGGTGCCATCATTACTGCCTGATAGCCTGCCTTAACTGCCCTAAACATGGCAAGGATAGCAAGGATTGTTTTACCAGATCCCACATCTCCCTGGACCATCCTATTCATTTGCCTATCTTTTCCCATATCTTTCTCTATTTCTGAAAATACATTTTCTTGTGCTTTAGTAAGATTAAATGGAAGCCTATTGATAAATCCTTCTATTTCATCTGATTTTTCAAAAATGATTCCGCCCCTATCATCCATGCTTTTTCTCTTCATTATGAAGAGTCCTATTTGCAGAACTAGCAATTCTTGAAAAACCAGCCTCCTTCTAGCTTCTTCTAGCAATCTCTTGGATTTGGGAAAATGAATGTTTTCTAATGCCTCCTTTATTCCTAGAAGCTTATATTTCTCAATTATTCTAATTGGTAAAATTTCGTCCACGTGGTTTAAATAATCTTTAATTGATCTATCAATTATCTTAATTAGTTCATTGTTGCTCAATCCTTCTGTCAATCCGTAAATAGGTATAATCCTACCAATCTTGTCCTTAGAATCATACTTTTCAAAAACAGGGTTCATTATTTGAACTTCTAATCCCCTTTTATTTATCTTCCCATTCACCACATATTTATCTCCATAAGAGAACTTATCCTTAAGGTATTCCTGATTAAACCAAGTTAAATATCCATTGTAGGAGCTGTCCTTTACAGGGATTTTTAAAATAGAAAGGCCCCTTTTAGGTCTAAAAATGATTGCTTCCCCGATTACTTCAACTTCTAGGCTTGCCTTCTCACCGATTGTACATTCCCTCATGCTTTTAAAGCTAGACCTATCATCATAATCCCTAGGTATATAGTAGAATAGGTCTTCAACTGTATTGATCTTTAACCGCCTCAATCTCGCAGCTCTTTTTGGCCCCACTCCCTTCAGGTACTGGATATTGGTTGATAGGTAATCCATGGTGGTTCACTCCTTCTTTCAATATTAAAATACCCTACCAAGGGCAGGGTATTTATTCTACAGAGAAAATATAATAGTATATAGGTTGGCCACCATATATTAGTTCAATATCTATTTCATCGTATATACTAGATAATTGGCTTTCTAGTTCCTTTGCTATCTCCTCAGTTATATCACTTCCATACAATATTGTAACTAGGGAAATATCTTCATCTATCATATTTTCAATTAGCTTAGAAGAAACAATATTTATATCTTTTCCATTTGCTACAATATTGTCTTCAAAAATTCCAATTATATCATCCTTGTAAATTTTTGTATTGTTAAATTCTGTATCCCTTACTGAATAAGTGACTTGACCAGTCTTTACAGACTTAATTGACTCCATCATTTCTTCAATATTGTCTTCTAATGATTTAGATTCACTAAAGGACAAGAGTGCTGAAATTCCCTGGGGTATAGTTTTTGATGGAATAACAACTATGTTTCTATTGCTTAGTTCCTTAGTCTGCTCTGCAGCTAAAATTATATTGCTGTTGTTGGGGAAAATAAAGACATTCTCACCAGTGGTCTTGTCAATTGCCTTTATAATATCTTCTGTACTGGGATTCATAGTTTGGCCACCAGCCACAAGAACATCCACATTTAAATCCCTAAATATTGCATCAATCCCCTCTCCTGCAGAAATAGATATGAAGGAATATTTTTTGTCTAAATTGTATTCTGCACTAGCTGATTTTAAGAGTATTTCTTCATGCTGATACTTCATATTATCAATTTTAATATCTGTCAACTCTCCTAGTTCTAGTGCCCTCTCCATTACAGTTCCAGGATTGTTGGTGTGTATATGGACCTTTATTAATCCTCCGCCACCTACTGCCATTAAGGAATCCCCAAAGATGGAGAGCTCCTCCCTAAAAGATTCAATATTGTCATAGTCTGTATTGATTATAAATTCAGTACAATAGGCAAATTTGATATCTTCAGTATCTAGGTGTTCACCGACCTGAATAGCTTCAGTGTCCTTATCCTTCTCTTGCTGCAAATCTACAATTGAAATTTCCTTGCCTGAAAGGGCGTAATAGGCACCTAATAATACATATAGTAGGCCCTTTCCTCCTGCATCCACAACCCCAGCCTGTTTTAATACTGGAAGCATTTCAGGGGTCTTGGCCAAGACTGTTTCACCATAGTCAATGGTCCTTTTAAGAAAATTTAATATATCACTTTCTTCCTTGCATATGGAAATGGCAAAGTCACCACATTCTCTAGCTACAGTTAATATAGTACCTTCAGTAGGCTTCATTACCGCTTTGTAAGCTGTATCTGCTGCCTGTTTAAAGGCATGGGCAATGACCTTAGTGTCAGCCGTTTTTCTATCTCCTAGACCATTGGCAAATCCACGAAAAAGCTGGGATAATATGACTCCAGAATTGCCCCTTGCACCCATTAAAGAGCCATGAGATGCTGCCGATGCGATTTTAGACACACTATCATTCTCTAGGTTAAGCCCTTGTTTTATAGCCGAATTAACGGTTAAAGACATATTAGTACCTGTATCTCCATCAGGAACAGGAAAAACATTTAAGGAGTTTACTTCCTCCTTATTATCCTCTAGGAACCTTGCCGCCCCTGCTAGGGCATTTTTAAGCATTGCTCCATCTAGTATCTCGATTTTCAATTGTTGTACCTCCTTAAACTACTTTTCTACTCTAATTCCTTGTACATGCACATTTATTTTGTCTATTTTCAGACCAGTAAAATTCTCTAAATTGAACTTAACCCTATCAATTATATTCTCTGCTACTACAGAAATATTGACACCATATTCTAATATAACATGTAAATCAATGGTCAAGGCACCATCTTTAGAATACACTTTTACACCCTTTGACAAGTAATCCCACTTCAATAGTTCAAATAAACCATCTGCTGCACTTTTGGAAGCCATACCCACTATGCCATAGCTTTCCATGGCTGAAATACCGGCTAATGTTTCCAAAACATTGTCGTCAATGCTTATGGTTCCGAATTCGTTGCTGGTTTTGGCTGGCATTTACAATCGCCTCCTTAATATTTAAATCTACCATATTCTATATTTTACCTTAATTGTATTAATTGTTCAACTATATCCTTTGTAATTTTCAATATAATAATACTTTATCTTGCATTTATATAGAATCCTGTGTTAAAATATAATGTGTTGCTGCGATAATTGTTTATGATTATAATTATTCAGTTATTGATTAAGGAGGTGTTTTTCATGGCTAGATTTTGTGAAGTTTGTGGAAAGGGCAAGGTATTCGGAAATAAGGTTACTTTTTCAAATAAAAAGAGTTCTAGAAGTTGGTCCCCTAATATCAGGAGGGTAAGAGCTGTTGTCAATGGGCAAACCAAAAGAATTAATGTATGTACTAGATGCCTAAGATCTGGATATGTTGAAAGAGCACTATAGTTTGCCAAATAAAATAAAATAAGGCTAACCATCTAAATTATTGTGGTAGCCTTATTTTATTTTCAAAATTAATCCTCCCATTATCAGCAAGCCTAATCCAATTATCAAAAGTATCAGTTCTATTGGTAAATAGTATATTATTATTATAAAACCTATGGCACAAAGTGTAACACCTATTATCTTTTTAGATTTCTGTCTATATCTATAGTAATATCTCCTCATTTGCCGCACCCCCCACCATTTATAATAGTCTATTCAAATAGTAGGGAAGTCGTTACAAAAATAATTGAGCTCACTAGGCTAATCCTTAGAAATGAACACAAGTGCCTTGCCACTGTGTATTTGGATGGAGCCCATATCCTCGATTATCTCATTGCTTATTCCAAATGTTGAGGCAAATCCTATGGTTTTCATATCTAAATTATAGAAAAAGCCCTTCAAACTTACTTTAATTCCTTTTTCAGACAATGGGATTAAGGATACATAATGCCCCTTACTAGGACTAAGCTCCAAGTAATCATCTACAATCTGGATAATATTGTTGTCGTCAATTATCCTACCTTTAATTCCCCTATCAAGTAAAGTGCCTAGTAAAAAGATGTTGGCCATGCTATGGTCTTGTCTGCTTCCTGTAACCCCCATAAATACTATTTCAGTAAATCCCCTACCAATCAGGTATTCCATTGCCAATTCAGTATCTGTTTTATCCTTTATACTAGGAAATTTTTCTAGGGGTATTTCCTTGTCCTCAAGGTATTTTAATCCATCTGGGCTGATGGAGTCCAAATCTCCTATTACTAAATCGGGGACAATGTCAATTTTAATTAAGTGTTCAAGGCCCCCATCAGCACATATTATAAAGTTTACATAGTCTATGGCATCTCCCAGTCTTTTATAATCCCTTATACTGCCATTTGATACAATTAGGCCTTTCACGAAATCATCCCTTTTAAATTTCTTTAACAGATTTTTGCAATGGTTTCCAAATGATAAATATAACGATAGCTGAGATAATCAGCTCCGGCAATAGGTAGTAGGCATTGTATTCCAATGAATATATCCAGGGATTACTAGTGCCTGCGTATTCAGCAAAAAATACAACTCCGGACAGGACATGTGACACCATCCTTCCCAATATCCCAAGGAAAACTGCTAAAAAAACCTTAAAATATCCTATTACTGTATTTTTATCCCTTATATAATAGGCAATACCTGCCAAACCTAGGAGTCCAAAGGCCAAGGGATAATCCAATATGAATTGTATTGGATGATAAAAATAGGGTTCAAGTATGAATTGCAGTATACCATAAACTCCTCCTATGGCCAACCCAGGTAGTAGACCCCAACGTATAGCAAATAAGATAATAGGTATCATACTTCCGGCAGTAACTGATCCTCCCATAGGTGCACTATACACCTTTACATAGCTTAGTATTGTAGCTAGGGCAATCATCATCCCAGCTTCTGTAAGCATTCTAATATTCCATCCTTTATTCACTTCAATTCCTCCTTTAAATTATTAATCCCATTACCAACGTAGGCAATGGGTATTTAAAGGACAATACACACTTCCCTACGCTAGTATTACCTAGTTCAGGTTATAAGGGTCGGGATAATCCTCTCTCAGCCTAAATGGCTCCCCTAGTGTCAATGCATATGATATGATAATTTGATTATAGCACTTGATAAATTTAATTACAAGGACTTAAATTTTTTAGTCCTCTCCAAAACATCTTCTGCATTAAAGATATCTGAGCCTACTACAAGCAAATCTGCCCCCCACTTCAGTATTTTCTCTGCATTTTCAAGTTTAACACCGCCGTCTACCTCTAAAATTATGTCTAATTTCTCTTGGTCAATTATCTTTCTTAAGTCCCTTATCTTTTTACCCATGGACTCAATAAAGCTTTGACCACCAAATCCTGGATTTACCGTCATTACCAATATTAAATCTATATCATCAAGTATATACTCCAAATTGCTAATTGCAGTCCCAGGATTTAAGGAAACCCCAGCCTTGATACCATAGGATTTAATTTGCTGAATA
>JBBAEY010000044.1:0-18923 GCA_041655755.1 Tissierellaceae bacterium | reverse complement strand
TTTTGCCGCAGACTTCCTTCAGATTCCACCTCACGATGGACACCCTTGTCTTAAGCTAACGGTTGGCACTATCAACCCCCGTATCGGACTTTCACCGACTAGTTTACGCCCATGCTGGGCGCACTAGGAAAAGGGTCAGCCAATGGCCAACCCTCTCTCGTGAAATTATAACTAGGATTCTGCTAATTCCATATTTAGCTCTCCCTCTTGCTTTGCAATTACCGTGGTGCATACTGCATCCCCAGTAATATTTACGGCGGTTCTACCCATATCAACTAACCTGTCTATACCCATTATCAGACCAATGCCTTCCAAGGGAAGACCTACGGATTGTAAAACCATAGACAGCATTATGGCACCTGCTCCAGGCACTCCCGCTGTTCCTATGGAGGCAAGTGTTGCTGTAAGTATGACGGTAAGCAACATGCCTACAGTCATGTCTACCCCATAAACCTGAGCTACAAAAAAAGTAGCTACACCCTGCATTATGGCTGTGCCATCCATGTTAATAGTGGCTCCAAGGGGAATCGTGAAAGAGGCTATACTCTTTGGTATGCCCAACTCTTTTTCACACAGATCCAAGGATACTGGAACTGTTGCATTGCTGCTGGCAGTTGAAAATGCCACCGACATGGCAGGTAAAAACTTCCTGTAAAATTTCATTGGCGATAGTCTTGTAAATCCCTTCAATAATCCCCCATATACTAAGGTCAAATGGATTAGTAGACCTATATATACGGTCAATATATATTTCATCAGGGGTATCATGGCAGCATAACCTACCGTTGCAAAGGTCTTGGCAATTAGTCCAAATACGCCTATAGGTGCAAATATCATCACCATACTGACCAATTTCATTATGAGGTCATTTAATGCGGAAAATAAATTCAATAAAAACTCTGCCTTATCTCCAAGTAGTGACAATCCTATGCCTGTAAATATGGCAAATACTATAATCTGAAGCATATTTCCCCCAGCCATGGAAGCTATGGGATTAGATGGCACCATCTCGTATAGGATTTGAACCAGTGGTGTTTTGGGATTTACGGTAGTTTCAACTACCTCAATAGCAGACATATCCAGTCCAATACCAGGCTTGACAAGGAAGCCGAGTAAAAGGGCAATGACTATGGCTATCGCTGTAGTAGTTAAATAAAAACCTACTGTCTTGACCCCTATTCTACCTAGTTTTTTTACATCTCCTATGCTGGCTGCTCCATTAACCAAAGATATAAATACCAATGGCACAACTAGCATCATGATGCCTCTTAGGAATACCTGCCCTAATAATTGAAACAAACCATTTATTAGGATATCATCTTTTAGTACTCCCTTTGGTAATTGGAAAACAATAATACCAGTGACTAAACCAACTATAAGTCCAACTAATACTTTTGAGGTCAGACTCATATCCTTCTTTGACATATTAATCCCTCCTTAGATTATTATATGTGTCACACTTTATACATATTATTTTATCTTAGGAGGAATTTTTTATCAAGCAGGAATTGTCTGAATATTTATTTAACAAAGTCTTAGGCCCTTAATATTTTTCTTTCATAATATCCAATATCATCTTGTTGGCTAACTGTGGATTGGCCTTGCCCCTAGATGCCTTCATCACTTGCCCCACCAGAAATCCCAGAGCCCTGTCTTTTCCATTTTTGTAGTCCTCAATAGATTGCCTATTGTCTTCCAGTACCTTCTCCACTATCTCCCTTATTTGTGATTCGTCGCTGATTTGTATTAATCCTCTTTCCCTTACTATGCTTTCAGGATCCTTACCTGTATCAAAGATTTCCTTAAGCACTTTCTTTCCCGTATTATTATTTATCTTCTCAGATTTTACTAGGGCAATTAACTGGCTTAGGTCCTGTGGAGAGAGCTTGGTGTCCTCTATTTCCAAATCCTCATCCTTTAATCTCCTAAGTATATCCCCCATAATCCAGTTGCCTACTAGTTTAGGGTCATCTATTAATTTTACAGTATCCTCGAAGAAGATAGACAGGCCCTTTGAAGCAGTCAAGACACCTGCATCGTACTCCAGCAGATCGTATTCCCTCATAAATCTCTCCTTCTTGTCATGGGGAAGCTCCGGTAGCCCATTCCTTATCTCGCCTATCCACTCCTCAGCTATTTCTATAGCTGCCAAGTCGCCGTCTGCTGCAAATCTGTAGTCTGCACTTTCGCCCTTTTCCCTCATGGAAATCGTTTCACCCTTGACCTCATCCCATCTTCTAGTTTCCTTAAGGGTGTTTTCTCCCTTACCTAGCCTGTCAATATGCCTTTTTTCTTCGTATTCCATGGCCTTTACAGCTCCCCTAAAGGAGTTGAGGTTTTTTATTTCCGTAATATTTGTCCTAACTCCACTTTCAGTATCTAGGACATTTATATTTACATCGCACCTAAGTGAGCCTTCTTCCATTTTTACATCTGATACCTCAATGTATTTCAATGTAGCCCTTAATTTCTCTAGAAATAATCTTGCCTCCTCTGGCGTATTCATGTCAGGTTTTGTGACTATTTCTATGAGGGGTACCCCAGCCCTATTGTAATCTATTAGCGTATCTCCCTCCATAGTGTGGGTTAGTTTTCCTGTGTCTTCCTCAATATGGATTCTTTGTAAATTTACCCTCTTAGTCCCCTCCTCCATTTCTATCTCAATGTAGCCTTCTTCACATAGGGGAATTGTATCCTGGGAAATCTGGTAGCCCTTTACTAAATCTGCATAGAAGTAGTTTTTTCTATCCATCCTAGTCCTTGTGTTTATTTTCGTATTAAATGCAATCCCCGCCTTTATGGCATACTCCACCGCCTTTTTATTCAGCAGAGGAAGTGCACCTGGAAGCCCTGCACACACTGGGCAGCAATGGGTATTGGCTTCGCCTCCAAAGGCATTGGTGCAGGAACAAAACATCTTCGTTTTAGTTGATAACTCTGCGTGGATTTCTAATCCTATTATGGTTCTATAGCCCATTTTTCAAACCCCCTTCTAGTGCCAGACCAGCCTTGATAATATCTGCATCTTTGAACCTATCTCCAATTATCTGTAGCCCAATTGGCAGGCCCTCTTCATAGCCACATGGCAGGCTCATGGCACAGAAGCCTCCTAAGTTTACTGGAACTGTAAACAGGTCGGCCTTGTACATGGACAATGGGTCCCTAGTCTTTTCTCCAAATTTAAATGGCAATATGGGAGATGTAGGGGATAGGATTATATCGAATTTCTCAAATGCCTTGTCAAAGTCTTCCTTAATTAGCCTCCTCAGTCTTAGGGCCTTTTCATAATGACTGTCTGTATTGGACTCACTCAAGTAATATGTTCCAAACATTATTCTCCTCTTTACCTCTTCCCCTAGGGCCTCTGTCCTGGAATTAATATAGAGTTCATCTAAGCTACTATATTCTTCTGCCCTATAACCGTATCTTATACCATCAAACCTAGCTAGATTTGAACTAATCTCTGACGCAACAATAATGTGATATACAGCCAAACTATATTCTAAATGGGGAAGGGAAATTTCCTCAATATTTGCTCCAAGGGATTCCAGCAGCCTTATGGCCTTATTTATTTCACGGCTAATGCCCTGGTCCATTTCTACTTGGAAAAATTCTTTTGGTAGGGCTACCCTCATTCCCCTAATATCTTCTAACTTGTTTCCGCTTTCCAATGCAGCAACTATTGTCTCCCTATTGGCCTTTTCCGATGATGTAGAGTCCATTGGGTCAAAATCCGCTAGTGTCGACAATAAAAGTCCTGCATCTCTTACATCTTTGCCTAATACGCCTACTGTGTCCAGGCTGTTTGCCAAAGAAACAAGTCCATATCTGGACACTAGACCATAGCTGGGCTTAATGCCTACTAAATCGCAAAATGCCGCTGGCTGCCTAGTAGAGCCTCCTGTGTCAGTGCCCAAGGACAGGGCTACTTCTCCAGCCTTTACAGCGGCCGCAGAACCTCCAGAAGAACCGCCTGGCACCCTTTCCATGTCTATGGGATTTTTGGTCCGACCAAAATAAGATGTTTCAGTGGAGGACCCCATGGCAAACTCATCTAGATTTAGCTTCCCCAAAATAATTCCATCTTCTTTTTTTATCATTTCAACTACCTTGGCATCATAGGGGGGAATGAAGTTTTCCAACATCTTTGAGCCGCAGGTAGTCCTTATATTCCTTGTAATTATATTATCCTTTATCCCAATGGGCAGACCTGCCAAGGCACCTAGGGCCTCACCCCTACCGATCTTCTTATCCAGTCTTTTGGCATCTTCCAAGGCCTCACTCCTGCTTACACTTATAAATGCATTAAGGTCCTTATCTACACTATCTATCCTGCTCAAATATGATTCTACAAGCTCTTGTACAGAAATCTCCTTTTTTCCTATCATTTCCTTTGTTTCAACAGCCGTTAATTTTTCAATATCCACTTTTCCACCTCTATTCTACTATTCTGAGTATTTTAAAATACCCAAATTGTTCTTCCCTAGTATTCTTTACAAGTTCTTCCCTCTCTAGACTTTCCCCTACTATATCTTCCCTGAGCCTCTGTGTATGATCGTTAACTGAATAAAGGGCTTCTAGTCCATCTGTGTTTATTTCATTTAACTTGTCCATATATTCTAATAGCTGGGTAAAATCTTCTGCAAATTGGTCTATCTCTTCTTCAGAATACCTTAATTTGCAGAGACTTGCTATCTTCTCTATTTGCTCCTTAGTCACCATTTTTTTAGCCTCCCACGGCGAATAGATGTCGCCAATTATTAGTTTTCAACTACAAACTTTGAATTTTCAACCCTTACTATTTCAATTCCCAACTCAAGAGCCTTTTCATATTTCGAACCTGGGTTTTCTCCCACTATGACGAAATCTGTTTTCTTGCTAACAGAATTACTAGTCCTTCCCCCCATTTTCTCTACCATAGACTTAAGCTCATTTCGGCTATATCCTTCTATGCTTCCCGTAATCACCACAGTCTTATCTGTAAAGATGGATTCTTCTTTTCTTAGCTCTTCAAAATAGGGAATTACCCCTTCAGATAAGAGTTTTTCCAGGCTGTCCTTAATCCTTTGGTCCTGGAAAAATTCCAGTAGGTTTTTGGCTATTATCTCGCCCACCTCTCCCACTGTAATCAACTCTTCATAGCTAGCCTTTCTCAGTTTTTCCAGAGATTTAAAATGATTGGCTAAATCTGTGGCAGTTTTAATCCCTACATTGCTTATGCCCAGGGCATAGATAAAGGAATTTAGGGGTATGGTTTTTGACCTTTCTATGGCCTCTAGTAAGTTATTGGTTTTTTTGTCCTTAAAACCCTCAAGGGACATTAGGTCTTCGAATTTCACCTCGTATATTTGAGGCAAATCCACTATGCCCAATTCCTCTACAAACCTCTCTGCCGTCTTTTCACTGAAACCCTCTATATTCATGGCATCTCGACTGGCAAAATGGACTAGTCTTGAAACCAATTGGGGCTTACAGGATAGGGAATTGGGACAAAATATATGGACTCCATCTTGTATGAGTTCTGAATTGCAGGCGGGGCAGTGGCTGGGTTTTTCAATCTCAAAGGTCTCCTCCTCCGTCTCCAAGCTACCTAGTATCTCAGGTATTACGTCATTGGATCGCCTTATTAGAACCCTAGAGTTTATCCTAACTCCCTTTCTCTCTATATCGTCGTAGTTGTTGAGAGTTGCCCGCCTGACTGTCACTCCTCCTATTTCCACGGGCTCTAGTATTGCAGTAGGGGTTACCTTTGCTGTCCTTCCCACATTCCATACTACTTTTAGGAGTTTTGTACTAGTCTCTTCTGCTTCAAATTTATATGCAATAGCCCATCTAGGGAATCTGTTGGTATAGCCTAGGACCTCCCTCGTCTTTATATCCTTAAGCTTTATTACCATCCCATCGGTCAGGACATCTAAATTGCGTCTTTCATCCTTTATTCTTTCTATTTCCTGTATTAGGTCTTGGATATTTTCAAATTCCCTTGCATATGGAAAGACTGGAAGCCTATTGGCCCTTAAAAAGTCTAATATTTCCATATGATTGTCAAAGGTCCTTCCCTCTATATATCCTACATTGTAGAAATAGGCAGTTAGATTTCTCTCGGCAGTTATTTTAGGATCTAGATTTCTTAGGGCACCTGCTGCGGCATTTCTAGGATTTTTTAGTGGCTCTGCTGCCTTTTCATTGTAGCTTTCCAAAACGGAAATCGGCATAAGCCCCTCCCCTTGGATTTCCATGGTAGACTTGAAATCCACTGTCAGTGGAATGGATTTAATTGTCTTTAACTGGGCCAGTATGGTCTCCCCTATAATTCCATTTCCCCTGGTGGCACCTTGGACCAGGTAGCCATCCCTATAGGTTAGATTTATGGTAAGTCCATCAAACTTATACTCCACTATATATTTTGCCTTAGGTAGCTTTTCTTGATTTTCCCCATTGTATTGCTCGATTGCCCTTCTGACCCTGCTATCCCAATTAATCAGGTCTCCATGACTTTGGCTCTTATCCAAGCTCCAAAGCCTGGCCAGGTGACTGTGCTTTTCAAACTTGTCTAGAATCTGGCCTCCTACCCTTTGGGTAGGTGAATATGGATAGATTAGGCCACTTTTCTTCTCTAGGGCTACTAATTCATCATATAGGATATCGTATTCCTTGTCGCTTACCTTTGGCTGGTCTAGGCTATAGTAATGGTAATTCAAATCATCAATTATTTGAATCAACTCATCTAATCTGTCTTTTTCACTCACTCTATCACCCCACTATTTCTATAGGTGCAATCGATAGGGACAAGGTCTTTAGACCCTTGCCATCAAAGGATATGGTTAGCTCCTTGTCGTTTCCCTTTTCCTTAATCTGTACGACGGTCCCCATTCCAAATGCCTTGTGTTTCACCTTGTCACCCAGTCCTATGTCCATATTCTTGTTTGCCTGGGGCTTTGTCCCCGTCTGGGCGGAAAAAGCCCTAGGGTTCATTGACTTGTTTTTCGCCACTCTTAGGTCCTTTACAGCTATTAGTTTTTCCTTGTTTCCGGCCTCTCTTCCATATCTAGGTCTCTCTTTCCTCTCTATGGAATCTCCCAATTCCTCTATAAACCTAGATGGCATGGTATAATTGCTACTGCCATAAATTGTCCTTAGCTTGGCATTTGTTATAAAAAGGAGTTCTTCTGCCCTTGTGATGGCTACATAGCATAGTCTTCTTTCCTCCTCCAGATCCGATTCATTGTCCAGAGATCTAGTGATAGGAAAAAGTCCCTCCTCCATGCCCACTAAAAAGACAACTGGAAACTCTAGTCCCTTGGCACTATGGGCGGTCATCATTGTAACCACATTGCTTTCATCTGTGGTTTTGTCCACATCTGACAGCAGGGCTATCTGGGCCAAAAATTCCTCTAGGCTATTTTCCTCTGATTTCATTTCAAAATCCATGGCTACAGAAATTAGCTCCCTTATATTATCTATTCTAGTTCTGGCCTCCGGCCTATCCTCTGATTCCAAATCCCTTATATAGCCCGTAGAATTGATAACTTCTTCTACTAGATCCTTGACTCCCATCAGTTCCTTTTTTGCCATCAAGGTATTTACCATACTGACAAATGGCCCTATGCTATTTCTAGCTCTCTGGGACAGGTCTCCTATTTTATCTAGTTCCAATATGGCAGCGTATATTGAGTCTCCAATTTCACCAGCATAGTTTTCTAGTTTCTCCACGGTTCCACTCCCTATACCACGCTTAGGCACATTGATTATCCTCTTGAGCGAAACATTATCTAGGGGGTTTTCCAGTACCCTTAGGTAGGCTATTATATCCTTTACCTCTTTTCTGTCATAGAACTTGACCCCTCCGACTATCTTGTAGGGTATGCTTCTCCTCATGAAGGCTTCCTCAAATAGACGGGACTGTACATTGGTCCTATATAGTATGGCAAAGTCTGACAATTTATATCCCTGGCTCATTTGTTTCTGAATATTCTTTGCAACAAAGTTTACTTCTTCCTCAGAGCTATCTAACTCCTCATAGCTAATGGGCTCTCCCCTTGCATTGTCCGTCCACAAGTTTTTCTCTTTTCTGTCATGGTTTTGTTTGATTACCTTATTTGCACCTTCTAGTATATTCTTGGTGGATCTGTAGTTTTGCTCCAAAAGCACTGTAGTCGCATTTTCAAAATCCTTTCCAAAGTCCAGGATATTGCTTATATCTGCATTTCTCCAAGAATATATGGACTGATCCGGGTCCCCTACAACGCAAATATTTTGATGTTTGCCCGATAATAGCCTTACCAGCTGGTATTGAATCTTGTTGGTATCCTGGTATTCATCTACAAATACGTACTTAAACTTTCTTTGGTAATAATCCAGGACCATGGGGTTATCGGCTAGTAGTTGGACTGCCTTTATTAGGAGGTCATCAAAGTCCAGAGCATTATATTGCCTTAGTTTCTTTTCATAGAGGGCATAGAGCTCCCCTATATTTCTCAGGTAAAGCTCCTTATAGTTTTCATTTATATATTTGTCAGGCTCTACCATATCGTCCTTCAGCTTGCTTATCTGTGCCAATACCCCTGATTCCTTGTATATTTCCTTGTTGAGATTTATTTCCTTTATACATTCTCGAATTAGGGTGATTTGATCGTCCCTGTCGTATATGGTAAATGACCTCTTATAGCCTATTTTGTCTATGTCCCTCCTAAGTATCCTTACACAGCTTGAGTGGAAGGTCCCTATCCACATATCTTCGACCCTATTGGATAATAGCCGTCCTACTCTTTCCTTCATTTCATTGGCTGCCTTGTTGGTAAAGGTAATGGCCAAGATATTTCCTGGGAAAACTCCCTTGTCCTCAATTAGGTGGGCTATTCTATGGGTTACAACCTTGGTCTTACCAGAACCAGCACCTGCTAAGATAAGTAAGGGCCCTTCAGTATGCAATACCGCTTCTTTTTGTTTGTCATTCAGTCCTGCAAGATAATTCATCTAGTCACACCCTTCTAAACATTTGTTTCTCATTTATTATATAATAAATAGAGGATTTTTCCAATTGAAAAAGAACTCAGGGCTGAGTTCTATTTCTCTGTTAAAAATATATTGATGGCAAATTCTCCAATGTCTGTGACTAAGGGAATTTGCAATGCGTTTTTATTTGCCAATGACAGGGACTCATACTGGCCGACTATTACCTGTGGAGGTACAATATCACAGATATAATTGTGGGTGGTTAGATTAGTTGCAGCATTGCCTCCGATTATATTGGCTACTTCACCCAGAGCTGAGGATACAAAACCGTCTATGGTCTTCATTTCCATTCCGGACATTATCTTTACCATCTCCAAGGTCATATCTGCTGGGAAGCTGAACAGTATAGTACCCTTTAGGTCTCCGGTAACGCCAAGTATTACATTTGCGTCCTTGCTACTAACCATACCATCAACTATTTTTATTTCTCCTCTTTCAACACCTAAATCAAGCATTAGATTAAATACGTCTTGGGTTGCGCTGTAAAAGGCATTTATGCTTTCCGCTTTCATTATGCTTGCCCCCCTTTTTCACGTACATATTGGCCAATCTTTTGATCCATTTTACCTACATGCATTATCAGCCATGTCATTAATTTAGCACTGAATTCCTTAATCTTTTCTTCTGTAAATTCTCCTTGTTCAAATATCTCTACATAGCTATTTATTCCCTCTTTAAATACACGGTGGGCCTCCTTATGTATTTCTATATCAGGATAATTAATCTCAGCTTGCAGTTTTTCCTCATCGTCAAAGTGATAGACCACATAGTCTGCCATAAAATCCAGGGTCTCCTGTACCTCTGCCATTTTATCTTCCCAAGCTATATCGTTTTGCACTATTTGTATAAAGTGAGATAGACGTTTAAAGAGCTCAATATGCTGCTCATCTATTAGGTCTACCCCTACCCTATACCTTTCCTTCCACATCATATTTATCCCCCGCTTTCTTTGCCATTATATCAGAATATCCAATATCTTAAGCTTCTGTTCCTTCATAAAATCTATAAACTTATCTCCCACCTGAACAATTGGCCTATTTTCATCTTGTGGATGAATATATACTATGAGTCCAGTTGTTCCATCGCTTAATAGTACCTTGTTTCCCACATAAAATTTCGATATATTCTTCAGGAACACCTGAGTCATATATGGGTCAAGGGATACAAAGCTCTCTTTTTTTAGATAGTCTGCCACTGTCAAGGGAGAATCCTTGTCCTTATATACCCTATTTGAAGTTAGGGCGTGATAAATATCGCAAATGGCTAAGATCTTTCCATAATCGTGTATCTTATCTGCCTTTACTCCATTGGGATAGCCTGTCCCATCGACTTTTTCATGGTGTTGCAGCACTCCAAGCAATATCCCATTGCTAAACTCATTGGTTCTAAGAAGCATCTCATATCCATAAAATGAATGCTTCTTCATCAATTCAAACTCTTCCTCGGTCAATTTGCCTGGCTTCTTGACTATATCCATGGGAATCCTCAGTTTACCTATATCGTGAAATAGCCCAGCTATGGCTAATTCCTCTATCTGTTCCTGTGAATAACCAAGCCACTTACCCAGGGTCAGGGCCAGGATACTCACTCCTAGACTATGATTAAATGTGTAATCATCCGTCTTTTTCATAAGCCTCATCTGGGTCAGAATATCTGATTCCTTAGATATTTCCTCTACAAAACCCTCCATTTGATGCATAACTTGGTCTGTCTTTATCTCTCCATTTTGCATTGCCTTCTCAAAGACATCGTCAAAACTTTCTGCCATCTTTGAATACTCTTTTGTAAAGTCTTCATTTTTTATACCTTCGGGTACTTCCTCCTCCCTGATAATTAGGGAAGATACCCTATTACCCTTAAGTTTATCTATCAGACTTTTGGTCAGGGCCATCCCCTCCGGTACTAATACCGCACCTGACTTTTGGTCGATAATTTCCATGTCTAATACCATGCCAATCTCGACATTTTTAATGCTTATCAGTTTTCCCATTTCTAGTCCCCCTAAAAGAGAATACTGTTTCTCTTTTTACTCTATTATTCCCAACTTCTTTAAAACCAGGTTATAGCCTTCGGCTCCGTAATTTAATGATCTATTTATCCTACTTATAGTTGCAGTACTTGCGCCAGTTTCTGCCTCTATCTCATTGTAAGTTTTGTTAGCCTTCAGTAATTTGGCAACCTCAAGTCTTTGGGCAATAGATTGTATTTCCTTTATGGTACAAATGTCCTCAAAAAATCTGTAACACTCCTCCATATTATCCAAGGTTAAAACAGCTTCAAAAAATCTATCTACCTGTTCCGATTTAATTTTCGAATTGAATTCCATTTTATCCTCCTTATAGTTTATTTTGCATTTGTATATTAAAGTGCGCAAGTAAATGTTGATAATAATAGCTGGGTATCCCCAGCTATTATTTAGAATAGTCCTACTATTTCCCCATCAGGTAATATGTCAATTTTGTTTGCAGCAGGAACCTTTGGTAGTCCAGGCATAGTCATGATATCTCCAGTCAAGGCAACTAAGAAGCCTGCACCTTTGGATATCCTAATATCTCTTACTGTAACCCTAAATCCTGTCGGTCTACCAAGCATAGTTGGATCATCTGACAAGGAATATTGTGTCTTAGCCATACAGATTGCCATCTTGTCAAGGCCAAGTTTTTCAATCAAGGCGATTTGCTTTTCACAAGCCTTTGTATAGTCAACTCCATCTGCTCCGTAAACTTCCATAGCTATTGTTTCAATCTTTTCTTTTATAGATTCTTCAACAGCATAAAGTGGTGCATATTCGGATTCTTTAGTTTCGCATACCTTTACAACAGCCTCTGCTAACTCTACTCCGCCATCTCCACCTTTTGCCCATACTTCTGAAACAACAGCTTCTGCTCCCATTGCCCTACTCTTTTCAAGTACAAATTCCAACTCTGCATCGGTATCTGTTGGGAATTTATTGAAGGCTACAACGGCTGGTACTCCAAATTTATTTACATTTTCAATGTGTTTTTCTAGGTTTGCAAAACCCTTTGCCAAGGCATCTAGGTTTTCTACTCCTAATTCATCTTTTTTAACTCCACCATTGTGTTTTAATGCCCTAACTGTGGCTACTATTACTGCTGCATCTGGCTTAAACTCTCCAAATCTTGATGTAATATTGAAGAACTTTTCAGCACCTAGGTCTGCACCGAATCCACCTTCAGTTACTGTATAGTCGGCCAGTTTCAACGCCATCTTTGTTGCCAGGATTGAGTTACTGCCGTGGGCAATGTTTGCAAATGGCCCTCCATGAATGAAGGCTGGTGTATTTTCTAATGTTTGAACAAGGTTGGGATATATTGCATCTTTCATGATTACAGCTACTGCTCCATGGGCATTTAAGTCCCTTACAAATACGGGTTCTCCATCAAATGTATAGGCTACTATGATATTCCCAACTCTTTCTTTTAAGTCTTCTAAATCTTTGGCCAAACAGAATATAGCCATTATTTCTGATGCAACTGTTATATCAAATCCATCTTCCCTAGGCACTCCTTCGGATTTCCCGCCAAGACCAACGACTACATTTCTCAGGGCCCTGTCGTTCATATCCATTACCCTTTTCCACACTACTCTTCTTGGGTCGATATTTAATTCATTGCCCCTATGGATATGGTTATCTAATAAGGCAGCTATCAGATTATGTGAAGTAGTTATGGCATGGAAGTCCCCTGTGAAGTGAAGGTTTATATCTTCCATTGGTACTACTTGAGAATATCCTCCTCCAGCAGCGCCACCCTTTACCCCAAAACTAGGCCCAAGTGAGGGTTCCCTCAGGGTAGTTATTGCAGATTTACCTATTTTGTTTAATCCCATGGATAGACCAATATTTGTAGTAGTCTTACCTTCACCTGCTGGTGTTGGGTTAATTGCTGTAACTAATACAAGCTTTCCATCTGGCTTATCCTTTAATTCTTCTAGGACGTCTAAGGATACCTTTGCCTTATATTTTCCATAATGAACTAGTTTATCCTCATTAATCCCTAGTTTCGCAGCCACCTCCGAAATAGGTAACATCTTAGCTTCTTGAGCTATTTGAACATCTGTTTTCATACAAATTCCTCCCTTGTTCTGATTTTATATTATACTTAAATTTATTTATACCCGTTTTTCCTATCTCTAGCACAGGAGTTTGTTATTTGCTTGTCATACGCTAAAGCAATATCTTCTTAACTATATAGTATTATAACAGAACGTGACAAAATTGGAAGTGCTTTCCGACAAAAAAAGCAGGTTTTATCCTGCTATTTATATTATATATGTTAGATTATAGTTTTGCCAATATCTTTTCTAAAATTCATTCCCTTAAAATTAATGCTGCCTATATTGGAATATACCCTTTCCCCAGCGTCAGCGATGTCTTTGCCTAGGGCCGTAAAAGATAAAACTCTGCCCCCATCTGTCAATATCTTCCCATCTAGATATTTAGTCCCATTGTGAAATAAAATAATATCTTTGTCTAAATCATCCAGGCCTAAGATTTCAAAACCCTTCCTATAGTCAGCTGGATAACCATCAGATGTAGCGATAACCGTAAGGCAGGCCTCCTCCTTCCAGCCTAGATCTGATTCTAACAGTGTCCCATCTATGGCTTTCTCCAATAAGCTTACTAGATCCGATTCAAGTCTAGGCAGCAATACCTCTGTTTCCGGGTCTCCAAATCTTACATTAAATTCCAGTAGCTTTGCTTCACCCTTGACAATCATGAGCCCAATAAAGAGTATGCCGCAAAAGTCCATCTTTTCTTCCAAAAGGCCAGTCTCTATTTTTTTCAATAGCTTCTTGATTTCGTCTACCAATTCATTTGTGAATAGGGGACTGGGAGAATAACAGCCTACCCCTCCAGTGTTGGGACCCTTATCGCCCTCATAGATTTTTTTATAGTCCTTGGCGGATTCCATGGGGATTAGCCTGCCATTTGATACAAAGCATAGGAGAGATGCCTCTACTCCGTCTAGATACTCCTCTATGACGACCTTCCTCCCCCCATCTCCAAATATCCTCTTATCTAGTATATCTACCAAGGCCCCCCTAGCCTCATTTTCATCCTCGCAGATAACTACCCCCTTACCCCCACAGAGGCCATCTGCCTTGATTACTAGGGGGTAGGAAAACCCTTTTAAGCCCTGAATTGCCTCATCCAATTCCGTATAGGTTTCATACCCGGCTGTAGCTATATTGTATTTTTCCATAAAGGCCTTGGAAAAGTCCTTGCTCCCTTCTAATTGAGCAGATTTCTTGTCGGCTCCAAATATCCTAAGCCCCTTTTCTTGAAATCTATCTACAATTCCCATTACTAGGGGGAGCTCAGGCCCCACTACTGTCATATCAATCTTGTTTTCTAGGGCAAAGGCCAAGAGGCCATCTATATCATCAGCCTCTATGGCTATGTTTTCCCCAACTTCCCTGGTCCCCCCATTCCCAGGCGCACAGTATATCTTCTTGACCTTTGGACTTTGACTTATCTTCCAGCAAAGGGCATGTTCCCTTCCCCCGCTTCCTATTACTAGTATTTTCATCTTATCCCTCCAGCATCAGTGTTTAAAGTGTCTTACTCCCGTAAATATCATGGAAATATTGTTTCTGTCTGCCTCCTCTATGACCTCCCCATCCCTTTTGGAACCACCGGGCTGGATAATAGCACTCACTCCTGCCCTTGCAAGCAATTCTATGGAGTCCTTAAAGGGGAAGAAACCGTCAGAGGCCAGTACTGCACCCTTCACCCTGCTACCTGCCCTACTTATGGCGTTTTCCACGGCCCATACCCTATTTACCTCTCCTTGGCCTATTCCTATACTGGCCTTGTTCTTTGCTAGGACAACTCCATTGGATTTCACCGACTTGACTGCCTTCCAGGCAAATATTAAATCCTGAATTTCCTCTTCGCTTGGCTCTTTTTTTGTCACTATCTCATAGTCTTCTCCTAGTAAAATATGGTCTCCACCCTGTATCAATATCCCACCGGCTACCTTCTTTATATCAAGTGCCCTATGGTCTTTCACGCCTATATCCTCTAATGCCAAAATCCTAATGTCCTTTTTCTCCATAAGTATATCCAGGGCCTTTTTACTATAGGAAGGTGCCACTACTATTTCAATAAATATTTCATTTATCTTCTTGGCTACTTCCTCATCTATTTCCCTATTAGCAGCTATGATACCGCCGAAGATAGATACCTTGTCAGCCTCATAGGCCTTTACATATGCCTCCTTCAAGCTGTCCCCACTGCCTATACCACATGGGTTAGCATGTTTTACTGCAACCACTGTGGCTTCCTCGTATTCCTTTAAGGCCATTATAGCCCCGCTTGTGTCGTTGATGTTGTTAAAGGAAAGGGCCTTCCCGTGAAGCTGTTTTGCTCCCTTTAAGCTGCCTTCTCCCCTGCCAGCTTCCTTGTAAAATGCGGCAAGCTGATGGGGGTTTTCCCCGTATCTTAGCTCTTCCTTGGACTTATAGGCAAGGGTCAATTGGTCTGGGAAATTTTCACCCTCTATTTGATTAAAATAATTGGATATTAGGGCGTCATAGTAGGCCGTATGGTTAAAGACCTTCCTAGCCAAATACCTTCTGGTGGAAAGTTCAGTTTCTCCCCTGCTTTTGAGTTCTCCCAAGACTAAATCGTAGTCCCTAGGGTCGACAATCACTGTGACTCCCTCGTAATTCTTGGCTGCAGCCCTAATCATGGAAGGACCGCCTATATCTATATTTTCTATGATTTCACCGTGTTTAACATTTGGCTTTTCAAGGGTGTCCTCAAAGGGATAGAGGTTGTTAACCACCATATCTATAGGCCCTATGCCCATTTTTTCTATGGTCTGGACATGGGATCTATCGGCCCTATTATATAGTAGGCCACCGTGGATATAGGGGTTTAAAGTCTTTACCCTTCCATCTAATATTTCTGGAAACCTTGTAATATCCTCAACTTCCAGGACCTTTAGTCCTGACTCCTTGAGCAGTCTATATGTCCCGCCTGTTGAAATTATTTCCCAGCCCAATTGAATAAGCTGGACAGCAAATTCCACTATACCGTCTTTCTTATATACGCTAATCAATGCCCTTTTCATCGCCTTCTCCTTTCACAATAACCTTTCTCCCTACTATTTCTAATCTATTGTCACAGTAGAGTTTTATGGCCTGAGATAAAATTCTATGTTCCACTGCCAGGACCCTTTCTCTCAGGCTTTCTATGGTGTCCTCATCCCTTACATGGACTGGCTCCTGTAAAATAATGGGGCCTGTATCCATGCCCTCATCTACGAAATGAACTGTGGCTCCACTTATTTTAACCCCATATCTTAGTACTTCTTCATGTACCCTTTGTCCATAATAGCCCTTACCTGAAAAACTAGGAATGAGGGAGGGGTGAATATTTATTATCTTGTCCCTGTACTCAGCTATGAAGTCCTTGGATAAGGCCCTTAGGTAACCTGCCAATACTATTAGGTCTACCTTCCTTGCCTTGAATTCCCTTATGAGACTTAGATTGTATTCTTCCTCGTCCTTAAAGGAGGCCCTATCTATATATAGGCTGGTAATACCTGCCCTTCGTCCCCTTTCCAGTCCATAGGCATCTTTTTTGTTAGATATGATGAGCTCTATTCTTGCATTTATATGTCCACCTTGGATATTGTCCATGATGGCCTGTAAATTAGTTCCGCTGCCGGAAATAAGCAGCCCGATTTTTATTGGTGCCATAGGACTACTCCTTCATCGCCCTTTTCTACCTGGCCTAGGACTACAAATTCCTCCCCCAGCTCTCCTAAATAGTTGACAAGCCTATGAAATTCATCCTTGCCTACCACTATAACCATGCCTATGCCCATGTTAAATGTCCCATACATTTCTTCTCTTTCGATATTTCCCCACTCTTGCAGCAAGTCAAATATGACCGGAGTATCTATCTTGGCAGTGTTTATATGGGCTGTTAGCCCCTTGGGAATTATCCTGGGAATATTCTCATAGAAGCCGCCCCCTGTTATGTGGATTAGGCCCTTGATGGCAAATCGCTCTACTAGGTCATATATGGGCCTGGTGTATATTCTTGTAGGAGTCAATAGTTCCTCCCCAATGCTCTTGCCCAGCTCCTCTACATAGTGATCTACTTCCATTTTCATCTTTTCAAAAACTATCTTTCTCACTAAGGAATAGCCATTGCTGTGAAGTCCAGAAGAGGGCAATCCGATTATATGGTCCCCTTCTTCAATGGCAGAACCGTCTATTATCTTACCCTTATCTACTATGCCTAGGGCAAAGCCAGCCAGGTCGTATTCGTCATGGCCATAAAAGCCTGGCATCTCCGCTGTCTCTCCCCCTATAAGGGCACAAGCAGCCTTTTGACAGCCGCTGACTACCCCCTCTACTATGCTGGCCATCTTTTCGGCTACTAGTTTTCCCGTGGCTATATAGTCTAGAAAGAATAGGGGCCTAGCCCCCTGCCAGAGTATATCGTTTACACACATGGCAACGCAGTCCTCTCCAATGCTATTGTGTTTGTCCATCATAAAGGCTAGCTTTAGCTTTGTACCTACGCCGTCTGTCCCAGAGACTAGCACTGGCTCCTTGTAGGATTTTGTATCTAGTTGAAAAAGACCTGCAAATCCCCCTATATCCGACAGGACCTGGGGACCATGGGTCCTTTTAACCATGTCCTTTATCAGCTGAACCTGCTTGTATCCTTCTTCCTTATCTACCCCAGCCTCCTTGTAATTTAGGCTCAATTTCCTCTCTCCTTTCACTTGCCAATGGGATAATTCCCATTTAGACATCCTGTGCAGTAGCCTGCTCCACCTGCTGCCCTCAATATTCCGTCAAGGGACAAGTATTCTAAGCTGTCTGCCCCGATTAATTCTCTTATTTCCTCCACTGACATTTGATTTGCAATTAGCTTTTCTCCATCTGGAGTATCCATACCCAGGTGACAGGAGTGGAGCACTGGAGGCGAAGATATCCTGACGTGAATTTCCTTGGCCCCTGCATTTTTAATCATTTCAACGGTCCTCTTTATGGTAGTTCCCCTGACTATGGAGTCGTCAACTAGGATTACCTTCTTTCCCTCTACATTTTCCTTTAGGACATTGAGCTTTATCTTGACTCCCTGCTCCCTTAATTCCTCTGTAGGCTCTATAAAGGTCCTGCCAACATACCTGTTTTTTATGAGCCCCTCTGCATAGGGGATTTTAGACTGTTCTGCATAGCCTATGGCTGGTATGGTGCCTGAATCAGGAGCTCCTATGACTATATCTCCATTTGCTGGAGCCTCCCTCGCCAATTCCTTCCCCGCCTCAATCCTAGCCAAATACAGGCTCTTGTCGTCTAATTTGCTGTCTGGCCTGGCAAAGTAGATTATTTCAAAAAGGCAGAGCTTCTTTTTTCCCTTATTTACGTTTATGGATTTCAGGCCCCTATCGTTGATGATTACAACTTCCCCGGGATCTATTTCCCTGATAAATTCTGCACCTATGGTGTCAAAGGCACAGGTTTCTGAAGCCAATATATAGTCTTCCCCATATCTTCCCAGGGCCAGAGGCCTGACTCCATGGGGGTCCCTTGCCCCTATGAGGCCTTCTGTCGTCATCATAACCAGCCCATAGCTTCCCTCTATGCTGGCTAGGGTCCTGATTATTGCATCTTCGATATTGTCCCTATGGTATTTGGCTATTAGATTTGCTATGACCTCAGTATCCAATTGGGACTGAAATATGGCTCCATTGTCCTCTAGTTCATCCCTTAGGCTTGCAAAGTTTACAATAGCCCCATCGTGGGCCAGGGCCAAGGCCCCCTTCTTATAACCTACGACCAAGGGCTGGGCATTTACTGTAGTCGCATCTCCAACTGTTGCATATCTCACATGGCCAATGGCTATGTTGCCCCTT
>JBBAEY010000043.1:0-19283 GCA_041655755.1 Tissierellaceae bacterium | reverse complement strand
GGGAGTATTCCCAGGAGTATTATCAAAGGTCCAAACTGTTGGTACAGGGAAGACCAATGTATTAAAAGGCTGTGCAGTCATGACAACTGGAAAAATAGTAGGTTTCCAAGAGGGAATTGTAGACATGACAGGACCAGCAGCAGAATACACACCATTCTCACAAACAAACAATGTTGTTTTAATATGTGAGCCAGTAGAGGGATTAAAACAACACGACCACGAGAAGGCTGTGAGATTTGCAGGATTTAAGGCAGCAGCCTATTTGGCTGAAGCTGCAAAGACATTGACACCTGATACTGTGGAGACTTTCGAGACATTACCACTACTAGAAGGTATTTCCAAGTATCCAGAGCTTCCAAAAGTAGGATATGTTTTAATGCTACAAACACAAGGTTTACTCCACGATACCTATGTATATGGGGTAGATGCCAAGCAAATTCTTCCAACACTGATTTATCCAACAGAGATAATGGATGGTGCCATTGTCAGTGGTAACTGTGTATCTGCATGTGATAAAAACACTACTTATCACCAGATAAACAACCCTGTAATTCATGACCTTTACGAACAACATGGTAAGACAATTAACTTTGTCGGCATCATAATTACTAACGAAAATGTCTATTTAGCTGACAAGGAAAGGTCTTCGGATTGGTCCTCGAAACTTGCTGAATACTTAGGACTTGATGGAGTTATAATATCCCAAGAGGGATTTGGTAACCCAGATACAGACCTAGTGATGAATTGCAAGAAGATAGAGGAAAAGGCAATTAAGACCGTCATCATCACAGATGAATATGCAGGAAGAGATGGTTCAAGCCAATCTCTAGCCGATGCGGATTCGTCAGCTGATGCTGTCGTAACAGGTGGTAATGCCAATGAAATCATTGTGCTACCTCCAATGGATAAGGTCATAGGTTCCCTAGATTACATTGACACAATTGCAGGTGGATTTGACGGTTCCTTGGCAGCAGATGGTACGATAACTATTGAAATCCAAGCCATTACTGGTGCTACAAATGAAATGGGATTCAACAAGATGTCAGCAAAAGGTTTCTAAATTAATAGATTAAAATATGAGCAAGACAAAACTATAAGAGAGGAGATGGCACATGTCAATATTTAATGAAAATTCAAAAGTAATAATAATTGGCGATAGAGATGGTATACCAGGACCAGCAATGGAAGAATGTGTAAAGACCACTCCTGCAGAAATAGTGTTTTCAGCAACAGAATGTTTCGTCTGAACCGCTGCAGGTGCAATGGACTTAGAAAATCAAAAGAGGGTTAAGGAAATAACTGAAAAATACGGCGCAGAAAATATGGTCGTATTAATCGGTGGCGCAGAAGCTGAATCAGCAGGATTAGCTGCTGAAACAGTGACAGCAGGAGACCCGACTTTTGCAGGTCCATTAGCAGGAGTTCCGTTGGGACTTAAAGTTTATCATCCAGTTGAACCAGAATTCAAAGAGGCAGTAGACGCAGATGTCTATGAAGATCAAATAGGTATGATGGAAATGGTTCTCGATGTAGATGATATAATTGCCGAAGTCAAGGCTATGAGAGACGAATTTACCAAATATTAATAATATAAATCCCGATATGAAATATATGAGAGGAGGGGAACAAATGGGGAAAATTAAAGTTGTTCACTATGTCAACCAATTCTTTGCTGGTATTGGTGGAGAGGAAAAAGCTGATATCAAGCCTGAAGTGAGAGAAGAAGTCCTTGGACCAGGTTTAGCACTGAAGGCAGGATTGGGTGATGATGTAGAAATAGTCGCCACTGTAATATGCGGTGACACTTACTTTGGCAATAATATGGAAGAGGCTACTGGTGAATTACTAGATATAATTAAAAAGTATGAACCGGACCTATTTATCGCTGGACCAGCCTTTAACGCTGGTAGATACGGTACAGCTTGTGGTGCCATAACTGAGGCCGTTCAAAATGAACTTGGGATTCCCGCTTTGACGGCTATGTATGAAGAAAATCCAGGTGTCGATTTATATAGAAAATCTGTATATATCGTAGCCACCAAGGACTCTGCAGCAGGAATGAGAGATGCTGTAAAGAAAATGGCTCCATTAGCACTTAAACTGTATAGGGGCGAAGAAATTGGTTCTCCAGAAGAAGAAGGCTATTTAGAAAGAGGTATTAGAAAGAATTTCTTTACTGACAAGAGAGGCTCGGAAAGAGCAGTTGACATGCTACTTAAGAAGCTCGCAGGTGAAGATTACGTGACCGAATTCCCAATGCCTGATTTCGACAGAGTAGATCCCAACCCAGCAGTAAAGGATATAACAAAGGCTACAGTTGCTATTGTAACATCTGGCGGTGCTGTACCAAAGGGCAACCCAGACCATATAGAATCATCCTCAGCTCAAAGATATGGAAAATACAGTTTAGAGGGAATATATGACTTTACTCCAGAAAATGGCGAAACAGCCCATGGAGGATATGACCCTGTTTATGCCAATGAAGACCTAGACAGAGTTCTTCCCGTAGACGTAATGCGAGATTTAGAAAAAGAAGGAAAGATAGGAAAACTTCATGAATATTGGTATGCAACAGTAGGAAACGGTACTTCCGTTGCCAGTTCAATGAAGTTTGGAGAGGCCATAGGAAAGGATTTGGCGGCAGCTGGAGTAGATGCAGTCATTCTAACTTCTACCTGAGGCACCTGTACACGTTGCGGTGCAACAATGGTAAAAGAAATAGAGAGAGCAGGAATTCCAGTAGTACACATGTGTACAGTTGTTCCTATTTCATTGACAGTAGGAGCCAATAGAATTGTACCAACCATAGCCATACCTCACCCCTTGGGTGATCCTAAACTAGATGCCGATGAGGAAAAAACCCTTAGAAGGAAGCTAGTTGAAAAGGCATTAGATGCACTACAGACAGAAGTAAGCGGACAAACAGTATTTGAGTAAAACTTAACAATAATCTTATAAAAGGGTGATCTTTATCACCCTTTTATAGGCTAAAATCCAGTAAGCTTACATAAAAAAATTATGGAGGTGGACATATGAATTATTCAGTAGTTAAAGGGACATCTTATATCCTGGTACATGCACCAGATATGGTAATTCACAATGGTACAACGCAGACAACTGAAAAATATTTAAATCCTGATTCAGAGTATTTAAAGACCCTACCAAATCATTTGCGTAGCTATGATGAGGCAGTGAATTATATGCCCAACCAGGTATATATTGGAAACCATAAGCCGGAGGAGCTTAAGACAATTGAGCAACCCTGGTATGATAAGGGAGCAGATGGAGCAAAAAGAGAGGGAAAGTTTGGCGAAATCATGCCCCAAGACGAATTTATCGGTTTAATCAAAATAGTAGACGTATTTGACTTAGTTGTCTTGTCCAAAGAATTTACAGAGGAAGTAAGGCCAAAATTAGAGGGCCATCCACTAATCAATGAAGGACTCCTTGCCAGACTAAAGTCGGGGCAGGATATGGAGGACATTGAAAAATTTGTAAGGGAACAGGACGCCGAAGGTCTATACAAGGACAATGAACTGGTTGGATGTGTGAAAAAAGCCCATGATGTTGACGTCAACTTAAGTGCCCATGTATTGTTGGAAAACCTTGTTTCAAAGGCGTCAGGCACCTTGGCAGCTCTTCACCTGCTAAGCAAAAATGATTTAAAAGCAGAGGAAGTAGAATATGTATTAGAATGTTCAGAAGAAGCCTGCGGAGACATGAACCAAAGAGGCGGAGGCAACTTTGCCAAGGCCATAGCTGAGATGGCAGGACTCACCAATGCAACTGGAGCTGATATTAGGGGTTTCTGTGCTGCACCAGCCCATGCCATTATTTCGGCAGCCTCATTAGTTCAGGCCGGAACCTACAAAAAGGTAATGGTAGTATCAGGGGGTTCAACAGCAAAACTAGGTATGAATGGCAAGGACCATGTAAAGAAAAACATGCCTGTACTTGAAGACGTAATTGGTGGCTTTGCAGTTATCATAGCTGAAAATGACGGTATAAACCCAATGCTGAGGACTGATCTAGTAGGTAGACACACTGTAGGCACAGGTTCATCACCACAGGCAGTAATTACCTCCCTGGTAACAGCACCTCTTGACAAGGGAAACCTAAAGATTACCGACATAGACAAGTTTTCAGTAGAGATGCAAAATCCAGATATTACAAAGCCAGCAGGTGCCGGGGACGTGCCGACTGCAAACTACAAGATGATTGCGGCCCTAGGAGTTAAAAGAGGAGAGCTGGAAAGAACCGGTATAAACGATTTCATAGTAAAACACGGTATGGAAGGCTGGGCACCAACTCAAGGCCATATACCTTCAGGAGCACCATATATTGGATTTGCTAGAGATGAAATGCTAGAAGGAAGTATAAATAAGGCTATGATAGTTGGAAAAGGCAGTCTATTCTTAGGTAGAATGACTAACTTATTTGATGGTACCTCAATAGTTATGGAGAAGAATGCTGGGAAGTTAGAGGACGCTAAAGGCGTATCAGAAGAAGAAGTGAGGAAACTTGTGGCCGAGGCTATGAAAGATTTTGCTTCTCATCTACTTCAAGGTTAGAGGTGATTATATGGTAGATAAAAATATTAAAGCCATGATTGGCAAGGTATTCAACGATATTGCCGATACAGTTCAGACTGGGCAGTTTGGAGAGAAAGCCAGGGTTGGTATTACAGTGGCGGGCTCGGAGTTGGGACTTGATAATATTGTCAAGGGGGCTGAAATGGCCCAGGCTAGAGACAAGAGTATTGAAGTTGTCCTAATTGGACCAAAGGTAGAAACTAGCTTGACCCAATACAATGTAGAGGGAGAAGAAGACCAGCACAAGAAGATGGAAGAATTGCTGGACAGCGGAGAGATAGGTGCCTGCGTCACCATGCACTACAATTTCCCCATTGGAGTATCTACAGTTGGCAGGGTTGTCACCCCCGGTAGAGGCAGGGAAATGATTATAGCTACTACGACAGGGACATCTTCACCCCATAGGGTGGAGGCCATGATAAAAAACGGGATATATGGCATAATTACAGCCAAGGCCATGGGTATAGAAGACCCAACAGTGGGAATTTTAAATGTAGACGGGGCCAGGCAGGTAGAAAGAGCCTTCAAGGATTTAATAGCTAAGGGGTATCCCATTAGTTTTACCGAATCTGAAAGGGCAGATGGGGGAACAGTGATGAGGGGAAATGACCTTCTGACAGGTACCCCTGATGTAATGATTACAGATACTTTAACAGGAAACATTTTGATGAAGGTCTTTTCATCCTATTCAACAGGTGGCAGCTATGAGTCTCAGGGCTTTGGATATGGACCGGGTATAGGGGAGGATTACAGTAGAGTAGTATTAATCCTTTCAAGAGCCTCAGGCGTACCCGTAGTTGCCAATGCCATTAGCTATGCAGCCTCCCTGGTAAAGGGAAATATAGGAGAAGTAGCAAAGTCAGAGTTTGACAAGGCTAATAAGGCCGGTTTAAAGGATATATTAAAGGACCTAGTTAAGGACAGCAAAAAACCTGAAGCGGAGGAAGTATCGGCAGATGTGGAAGCACCACCTGCAGAGACCGTAACAGGCACTATAAATGGCATAGATATAATGGAATTAGAGGATGCAGTCCAGGCCCTATGGAGGGCAGGTATCTATGCAGAGTCGGGCATGGGATGTACAGGACCAATCGTAATGGTCAATGAGGAAAAGCTTGGGCTAGCTATCAGCGAGTTGGCCAAGGCAGGATATGACGTAGGGGAGTCTGAACCTTGCTAGAATTATAAAGCTCCACTTGATTGGAGCTTTATAATTATTTTTGACCCTAGATGACAGTTGTAATTTTTTGTAAAAAGAGGTATAATTATTTCACGAATAGAAAAAACAGAAAAATCAATTATTTAAGGAGGGCATGAAATGAAAAAATTGCTAATTTTAGGTCTGGCTTTAGTATTGGTAGCTGGCAGTTTAGCAGGATGTAGTCAAGATTCAGCAACTAGCAAAGGTCATGAAATAGCACTTATTACAGACAAGGGAAATATTGATGACAAGTCCTTTAACCAAGGTTCTTGGGAAGGCGTAGTTGCCTTTGCAACTGACAACAAAATTACTCATACCTATATTAAACCAGAGGACGTATCGGACACAGCATACTTAGAGGCTATTGATTTAGCAGTAGAAGGCGGAGCAAAAGTTGTAGTTACTCCAGGATTTTTATTCGAAGTAGCAGTTTACGAGGCCCAAACGAGATATCCAGATGTAAAATTCATACTGCTAGATGGTGCGCCTCATGCAGCCGATAGCTTTGACCCAGACATTAAAGACAATGTTTCATCGGTAGTATATGCAGAGGAAGAATCAGGTTACCTAGCAGGTTATGCTGCAGTCATGGATGGCATGAAAAACTTAGGCTATATGGGTGGTATGGCAGTTCCGGCTGTTCAAGCCTTTGGATATGGTTTCCTACAGGGAGCTGAAGATGCCGCAGCAGAGCTTGGATTATCAGATGGTGATATCAAGGTAATTTATCACTATACAGGAAACTTTGAAGAAAACGATACAAACAAGGCCACAGCTAGCACAATGTATCAGGAGGGCATGGAAGTAATTTTTGCAGCTGGGGGCTCAGTAGGTAAATCAGTCATGGCAGCAGCAGCAGAGGCAGATAGGAAGGTTATAGGTGTTGACGTAGACCAAAGATATGACAGTGAAACTGTAATGAGCTCTGCTATGAAGGGCTTGGCCGCTTCAGTATCGCAAGTATTGGAGTCTATCTACAATTCAGATAACTGGAATGACTTTGGAGGTAAGACAATAGTATTTAATGCCAAGAATGACGGGGTAGGCCTACCAACAATCGTTATAGGAGATGACAAGGCAGACGCATTTGATAGGTTTAATTCCTTTAATTCAGATGATTACGAGGCCCTATATGCAAGATTAAAGGGTGGAGAAATATCCGTTACACGTTCAATAGACATTGAAGATCCATCTGGAGTGGCAACTGCACAAGAATTATCAAATCAACTAAATCTTAAAAAGGTTTCTGTAGTTACAAGATAGTAAAACTTAATACTAGTATCAGAGCCTTATAGATAGAATAAAGATTAAAGGGGAAAGGCAACTTTCCCCTTTTTAAAATAATTGAAAAAGAGTGGTCGATATGGAAAACTATGTAATTGAAATGTTAAACATCACAAAAGAATTTCCAGGCATTATTGCCAACGATAATATTACATTGAGATTAAAAAAAGGTGAAATCCATGCCCTTTTGGGAGAAAACGGTGCTGGGAAATCCACCCTTATGTCTGTACTTTTCGGGATGTATCAGCCGGAGAAAGGTGAGATAAGGAAAAATGGACAGCTTGTAAGGATTGACAATCCCAATGATGCCAATGACCTAGGCATAGGTATGGTCCACCAACATTTTCAATTGGTAGAGATTTTTACCATATTAGAAAATATCATATTGGGGGTAGAACCCAATAAATACGGCTTCATTGAAAAAAAGGAAGCTAGAAAAAAGGTAATTGACTTAAGTGAAAAATATGGTCTGAGGGTAGATCCTGATGCCTATATAGAGGATATAACGGTGGGCATGCAGCAAAGGGTAGAAATCCTAAAAATGCTCTATAGGGAAAATGAAATTTTAATCTTCGACGAGCCTACAGCAGTACTTACACCACAGGAAATCAAGGAGCTGCTGCAAATAATGAGGGGATTTGCCAATGAGGGCAAGTCAATTCTCTTTATCACCCACAAGCTGAATGAAATAATGGAAGTTGCAGATAGGTGCACAGTCCTGAGAAAAGGAAAATACATAGGGACCGTAGATGTGAAAGATACTACGAAAGAGGAACTGTCAAAGATGATGGTAGGCAGGGATATATCCTTCCATGTAACAAAAGAAGATAGTAGTCCCAAAGATGTAATCTTATCTGTAAAAAATCTTACTGTTCCCTCCAAAACACATAAGAATAATGCAGTAAAGAATGTAACATTTAACATAAGGGCCGGGGAGATAGTATGCCTGGCAGGCATAGATGGCAACGGTCAGACAGAGCTTGTAAACGCAATTACAGGTCTGGACAAATCCAGCTCAGGCTCTGTATATCTAAAGGGGGAGGACATCACTAGGGCCCCTATAAGGAGCCGATCCATGGCCGGTATGAGTCACATACCAGAGGACAGGCATAAGCATGGACTAGTATTGGACTATAGATTGGAAGAGAACCTGGTATTACAGCGTTACTGGCAGGTCGAATTTCAAAACAAGGGATTTATTAGGTTTAAGGAAGTAAGGGAGTATGCAGAAAACCTTATAGACAGATTTGATATAAGGTCTGGACAGGGGCCTATAACAATGGCTAGAAGCATGTCTGGCGGCAATCAGCAAAAGGCAATCATAGCAAGGGAGATAGACAAGGAACATGAATTGCTGGTAGCTGTTCAGCCTACTAGGGGATTAGATGTTGGGGCAATTGAATACGTTCACAAACAGTTGGTTGAGAGCAGGGATTCAGGCAAGGCTGTTTTTCTGGTGTCCTTGGAATTGGATGAAGTAATCAATGTACCAGATAGAATATTGGTTATATATGAGGGAGAAATTGTAGGGGAATTAGACCCTAAAAAGACAAGCCCAGAGGAGTTGGGACTTTATATGTCAGGAGCAAAACGTGATATGATAAAGGAGATTAACGATGCAGGATAAGAATGGATTATATAAAAAAAGAAACTTAGATTTTAAGAGTATAACTAAGAGTGCTGGTTTTACATCTCTCTCCTCAGCCTTGATGGCCATATTTTTAGGCCTAGTTTTTGGTTTTTTTGTGATGCTATTTGCCTCTCCTCCAAATGCCCTTGCAGGACTTCAATATATCATTTTTGGTGGATTCAATAGGATAGGGAATGTTTTTTACTTTGCAACACCTATTTTGATGACTGGCCTATCTGTTGGATTTGCATTTAAAATGGGCTTATTTAATATTGGTGCCTCTGGGCAATATACCATGGGACTATTTTTTGCACTTTTTGCAGGATTTATGTGGGACCTACCACCTGGCCTTCACTGGATTGTATCAATCCTAGCTGGGATGCTGGGAGGTATGCTTTGGGGCATTATACCGGGTTTGTTCAAGGCCTTCTTAAACGTCAATGAGGTAATCACCTCTATTATGTTTAACTATATAGGTATGTATCTAGTTGATATGATGGTTCAGGGAAGTTCAATAATGTATACTGCGGACAAGACCAGGACAAAGTATCTGCCACAAAGTGCACAAATTCCTTCTTTGGGCATTCCCAATTCCAATGTAAATTTGGGTATAATTTTTGCTATATTAATAGGTATATTTCTATATATAATTCTTGAAAAGACCATCTTTGGATATGAACTCAAGGCCACTGGCTACAATAAACATGCGGCTGAATATGCAGGGATGAAGGGTAAGACAAATATTATACTAACCATGTTGATTGCAGGAGGGCTGTCAGGTCTTGGGGGGGCATTTTTCATGTTGTCACCCTCTGGCATAGCAGGGAGTAGTATGACCTACGAACCCATTAATATCATAGCTGCCAATGGATTTACTGGAATTGCCGTCGCTCTATTGGGAAACTCCCATCCCATAGGTACAATATTTTCTGCTATCTTTATATCCCATATACAAAGGGGTGGGACCCTGGCTAGCCTTGTGGGCTACAAGCCCGAAATCATCGACTTAGTCATTGCAGTAATCATATACTTCTCAGCCTTTGCTATGATTATGAATACTACCTTGGCTAGAATAATAGAAAGTAGATTGGAAGCAAAGGCTAATGGGTCAGATGATACGGTCGACAATATGGTAGAGGACAAAAAGGATTCCGCTGATGATATGAAGGGGGCAGAATAATGAATACTATATATTACTTAATTCAAAATATGCTTCCGGTGGCAATATCTCTTTTGTTGGTGGCCCTAGGGGGTATGTTTAGTGAGACAGGTGGGATTGTCAATATAGCCCTTGAAGGTATCATGTTATTTGGTGCCTATTTTGCAGCACTATTTGTGTATTTTGTACAGGACAGCGGGCTAAACCCTCAGACTATCTTGCTCCTGGGTATGCTTGTTGCGGCAATAGCTGGACTGGCATATTCACTGCTATTGGCTTTTGCAGCCATTAATATGAAGGCGGATCAGGTAATTACTGGTACATCTCTTAACATGATGATACCTGCCGCTATTTTGCTTTTTTCCAAGATGTTTTTCTTTTCAGATGGAATTACCACTAGAATAAACTTTTATATAAGGAAGGTACCCATATTGGGTGATATACCAATTATAGGCAATATGTTCTTCCAAAGGACCTATCTTACAGTGGTTATTGGCTTCTTGATACTAATAATAGCCAGTCTGGTATTTTATAAGACTAAATTTGGCTTAAGGCTAAGGGCCTGTGGGGAGCACCCCCATGCGGCAGATTCTGTAGGTATCAATGTCCAAAAAATGCGATATGCAGGTACTATGATATCTGGCGTATTGGGAGGAATAGGCGGATTTTTCTATTCAGTTGGTATAATGGATGGCAATGTAAATGGTCATACGGGAGTAGCCGGTTTTGGTTTCCTAGCTCTAGCTGTCATGATTTTTGGACAATGGAGGCCGGGAAGAATATTATTTGGGGCCCTCTTCTTTGCATTTTTAAGGACCCTGGCCTATTCAGTATCCCTCATACCCTTCCTGTACAATCTGGGAATAAATCAAACCTACTATAGGATGATGCCCTATTTGGCCACCATGATTGTCTTGGCTTTTACATCTAAAAAGTCAAGGGCACCAAAGGCCGAGGGCATACCATATGATAAATCTTCAAGATAGGCGACCAAGTGTCGCCATCTTTTTTTGTACTTTGAAAATTATCTGATATAATATAGGTAAATACTATTAGTTAGGAAGGTTGAGCCAAATGAGACTAACCTATGATTTAACCCTCGAGCAAACACAAAAGCTAGTCATGACCCCTGAACTAAGGCAGGCAATTGAATTGCTCCAGTTAAATGCCTTGGAGTTGAAGGATTATATAGCCCAAGAATTAGAGGAAAATCCCATACTTGAAATAGCTAATAATGAAGAAGAATACGAAAATATAGATAAGTACACAAATAACGATGTAGATTGGAAGGACTACTTCGAAAAATTTGATGACATAAGCTATAGGCCTCAAACTGATAAAAATATGAAGGACTACAATTACGAGTCCTTTATATCATATGAACCCACTCTGAAGGAGCACCTTCTATCTCAATTAAACCTAATGTCTCTAGAGAATAGGGAGCATAAGATTGGAGTAGCCCTCATTGAAAATATAGATAGCAGAGGCTACCTGACCGTAACGACTGAGGAAGTCTCCCATTATACAAATTCAAGTGTAGATGAGGTTGAAATAATATTAAATATAATACAAAATTTTGAGCCCCTGGGGGTAGGGGCCCGTAGTTTAAGGGAATGTCTCTTAATTCAGGTAAGAGAAAAGAAGGACATAGGAAAATATATAAATGCCATAATCGACAATTACCTAGAGGATGTCGGCCACAACAGAATACAAAAAATAGCCAAGGAATTAGCCATAGAAGCAAGGCTGGTGCAGGAGGCATGTGATTATATAAAGAAGCTTGAACCTAAGCCCGGCAGGACATTTGGAACTAATGAGGATATAAGGTATATTTCTCCAGATGTGGAAATTAAAATAATAGATGGAGAATTTGAAGTCATAGTAAATGACGTGACAGGTCCAAGATTGAATATTAACAATTATTACAGGGAATTGCTGAAGACAAATAGGGATAAAAACACCATGGACTTCCTAAACGAAAAGTTTAATTCAGCTATGTGGATAATAAGGAGCATAGAACAGAGAAGAAACACCATAAAAAAGGTTGTGGAATCAATCCTTAGGTTTCAAAAAGACTTTTTTCTAAGGGGCGAAAAATCCCTTCAGCCCTTAACCCTTAAGGATGTAGCAGAAGATATAGATATGCACGAATCTACTATTTCCAGGGCAACTAACGGCAAGTATGTGCAGACGCCTAGGGGGATTTTCGAATTAAAGTATTTCTTTTCCTCCAGCCTAGAAAGCGATAGGGGGGGCATATCATCTACCAGTATAAAATCACGTCTAAAGGACATCATAGATAGGGAAGACCCTAAAAAACCCTATAGTGACAGCAAGCTGTCCAATATTTTCAGCGACCAAGGTATCAATATATCTAGGAGAACCATAGCCAAGTACAGAGATGAGTTAGGTATACCGTCATCTAATATTAGAAGAAGATACTAGAAGTGGATATTTATTCTTGCATTGGAGCAGATTATATAATATACTATAAATGGTAGAAAGAATTCTACTATTTATTTGACAAGGCTGGGACAAAATATAAGGGACTGGGACACATATTGACCATGTCATTTATAGCGAGGTGAGTCATTGGAAAATCTAGAATTAATCATGCAGCTTCTTCCTGAAATCTCCAGCAGCTTGGAGACAAGGTACCTGATTTTAAGGTCTATATCCTACAATCAGCCCATAGGCAGGAGAATGTTGTCGGAAGACCTGGGCATAAAGGAAAGGACCATTCGAGATGAGGCCAATATTTTAAAAGAACAAGGGCTATTAAATGTTGATTTTATGGGTATGTATATCAGCGAGGAAGGCAAAATAATACTTGAAAACCTACATCAGGTATATAACAAGTTAAAAGGCATACCCAAGCTAGAGAAGAGATTAGAAGATATTTTAAAAATTGAAAGGGTAATTATAGTAGCAGGGGACTCTAGCCATAGAGCTATGGTTCTTGGAGATATGGGGAAAATTACGTCTAGAACCATAAGGGACATGGTAGAGGAAAAAGATATAATAGGTATTACAGGTGGAAATACCATGGCTAAAGTAGCCGAGGAAGCCATAGCTGAGAAGACAAGCAGGGACCTGACAATTATCCCGGCAAGGGGCGGGCTGGGCAGGGATATGGAAACTCAGGCAAATTCCATAGCCGCAAAACTGGCACATAGGTTAGGGGCTGCCTATAGGCTCTTGTATGTCCCCGATGGATTGGAAGAAGAGGCCCTAGAACTCATTTTAAGGAATGAGGAAATAAGGGAATCAATAGATTTGATAAACAATATGGATATGCTGGTGTTCGGCCTGGGAAGGGCCGATACCATGGCAGAAAGACGCAATTTACCAAAGAATAAGATTCAGGGACTTCTTGGTGCAGGAGCTGTTGCAGAGGCCTTTGGCCACTACTTTGATATAAATGGCAAGGAAATATGGGAGTATAGGACAGTGGGCCTGTCTTTGGAAAAATTTAAATCCCTAGAAAAACTCATAGGGGTTGCGGGTGGAGAGGAAAAGGCCCATGCAATTATTTCAATCGCAACCTTGAACAGCAATATGATTTTAATCACAGATGAAGCAGCAGCAAGCAGGATACTAGAAATTAAAGCTATTTAATAGCAAAATATAAAATTTAGGAGGAATTAATATGTCAATGAAGGTAGGATTAAGTGGATTTGGTAGAATAGGTAGGGACTTTTTAAGGGCTTACGCTGAAAAAGAGGACAGCGGATTTGAAATAGTTGCTATTAACGCATCTGGTGATTTGGCAGATCTAGCCCACCTATTAAGGTATGATACCATGTATGGGAAATTCAAGGGAGAAATAGAATTATATGAAGAGGGCCTTGTCATAAATGGAAAGAAGATAAGGGTCGTCGCCCATAGGGATCCCCTGGAGATACCATGGAAGGACCTAGGGGTTGAGTTGGTAGTTGATTCAACGGGGGCATTTAGGGATGGGGAAGGCCTATCCAAGCACATAAAATCTGGTGCAAAAAAGGTTATAGTTACAGCACCTGCTAAGGACGAAGATATAACCATAGTCCTGGGAGTAAACGAGGAGAAATACGATCCAGATAAGCACCATATCATATCAAATGCTTCGTGTACAACTAATTGTCTGGCTCCAGTAGCCAAGGTTATCCTAGAGAATTTTGGTGTTAAAAAAGGTCTAATGACTACAATTCACGCCTATACTAACGACCAAATGATTTTAGACAAAAGACATAAGGACTTGAGAAGGGCAAGGGCGGCGGCAGCTAATATAGTCCCTACTACGACAGGAGCTGCTAAGGCAGTGGCTCTAGTACTGCCAGACCTAAAGGGCAAGTTAAATGGATTTTCAGTGAGGGTTCCCGTAGCTACAGTATCCATGGTAGACGTAGTATTTGAAGTAGATAAGGATACGACAGTAGAAGAAGTAAACAAGGCACTGAAAGAGGCTAGCCAGGGCAAATTAAATGGCATCTTAGGATTTTCAGAGGAACCGCTGGTATCTTCAGACTATGTGGCTGACCCAAGGTCATCTATTGTAGATGGACTATCAACAATGGTAATTGGAAATATGGTAAAGGTAGTTTCTTGGTATGACAATGAGTGGGGATATTCAGAGAGAGTATTGGATTTAGTAAACTTTGTAGCAAACAAATAATATAGTTTTTAGGCTTTAGATTAGGCAACTAACAATTTGATATGGACATCAGATTGTTAGTTGCTTGTAAATATCGACTATGGGGGAGTAGAAATGTTAAGAAAAAAATCTTTGAGAGATTTAAAAGTGGAAGGGAAGAGGGTATTAGTCAGGTGTGATTTTAATGTCCCCCTAGATGACCAGGGGAACATAAGCGATGACACTAGGATTACAGCCTCGCTTCCGACCATAGAATACCTAATAGGCAAAGGTGCTAGGGTAATACTCATGTCACACCTTGGCAGGCCAAAGGGAGAGGCCAATAGAAAATATAGCCTAGAAGCAGTGGCCAAAAGATTGGGCGAATTATTGAAGAAGGAAGTTATATTTTTACAAGACGACCAGGTAGTATCTGAGATGGTAAAGGCCAGGGTGGATTCCATGGCAAGTGGGGATATAGCCCTCTTGGAAAATACTAGATTTAGAAAAGAAGAAGAAAAAAACGGCCAGGAGTTTGTCAAGGATCTGGCTTCCTTGGGGGACCTATATGTGAATGATGCCTTTGGCACTTCCCACAGGGCCCATGCTTCTAATGTAGGAGTCTCAAACTACCTACCCTCATCCCTAGGGCTTCTAGTGGAAAAAGAAGTTTCCATAATGGGCAAGGCACTTGAAGATCCGGAAAGACCCTTTGTTGCCATCCTAGGTGGAGCCAAGGTATCGGATAAAATCGGAGTAATAGACAATCTATTAAATGTAGTGGATTCCATAATAATAGGTGGAGGAATGGCCTTTACCTTCCTCAAGGCCAGAGGATATGAGATAGGTAAGTCTCTCTTGGAGGAAGACAAGGTAGACCTGGCCAAGGAACTGCTAAAAAAAGCTGAGGACAAGGGAATAGATATAGTATTGCCAGTAGATGTAATAGGAGCCAAGGAATTTAAAAACGATACTGAATTTACTATGGTAGATATAGACAATATGGATAGGGACATGATGGGGCTAGATATTGGGGCCAAGACCATTGAACTATTTGCCAGCCAAATCAAAAAGTCTAGGACTGTAGTATGGAATGGTCCAATGGGAGTATTTGAAATGGAGAACTTCGCCAAGGGAACCATGGCAATAGCAGAAGCCCTAGCACAATCAGAAGGAGTCAGCATAGTAGGTGGAGGGGACTCTGCTTCGGCAGTGGAAAAGTCCGGCTTTGCCGACAGGATTACCCATATATCCACAGGCGGAGGTGCATCTTTAGAGCTTTTAGAGGGGAAGATACTTCCAGGTATTGACGCTATTTCTGACAAGTAGAAGATGGGCAGAAGGGGCCGATGAAGAGATAAATTTAGATTTAATTAAAATTATTCAGAGGGGTGGTTAAATGAGGACACCAATAATTGCTGGAAATTGGAAAATGAACAAGACCATAAGCGAAGGGTTAGATTTAATAGAGGAAGTTAAGAAAATGGGCCGCAATGAGGGGGTAGAGACTGTAGTCTGCCTTCCCTTTACAATTTTATCAGAGGCAAAGAAGGCCCTAGAAAATACAGATATCAAATTGGGTGCACAAAATATGCACTGGGAAGAAAGTGGCGCCTATACTGGAGAGGTATCAGCCCCTATGTTAAAGGAGCTGGGAGTAGACTACTGCATAATAGGACATTCGGAGAGAAGGCTTTACTTTGGAGAGACAGATGAGACTGTAAACAAGAAGATGAAGGCAGCTCTAGCCCATGGGATAAAACCCATCTTGTGCCTAGGTGAAAGCCTAGAGGAGAGGGAAGCCAATATAGAAAAGCAAATTGTAGAGAAACAGTTTTTATTGGCCATGGAGGGATTAGACAAGAGTTTGGTTGAAAATGTAGTAATAGCCTATGAACCTATCTGGGCTATTGGTACAGGTAGGACTGCCTCTGCTGATGACGCAAATGATATGATAGCCTTCATCAGGGAAATAATAGGCAACAAGTGTGGGGAAGTAAAAGACAAGATAAGAATACAGTATGGGGGCAGTGTCAAACCAGGAAACATAGGGGAATTAATGGGGAAATCAGACATAGATGGGGCCTTGGTTGGCGGTGCCAGTTTAAATGCAGAAGACTTTGTGGACCTAATAAACTACTAATGGAGGACAAGATGGTGAAAACACCGGTAATGCTAATTATATTAGACGGATTTGGCTTAGGTAAAGATTACCCGGGCAATGCAATTAAACTTGCAAATACGCCAAATATAGATAAACTATTTGAAGAAAATCCCACTAGCAGCCTGGAAGCCAGTGGCCCAGCCGTTGGGCTACCAGATGGGCAAATGGGCAATTCTGAGGTTGGCCATTTAAACATAGGGGCTGGTAGGATAATATATCAGGACTTGACTAAGATAAGCAAGGCACTAGAAGACGGAGATTTTTTTGACAAGGTCGAATTTATCAAGGCCATAGAAAATGCAAGGAAAAATAATTCCAACATACATCTAATGGGGCTAGTATCCAAGGGTGGAGTACACAGCCATATAAATCATCTATATGGTCTACTAGAGCTAATGAAGAAAGAAGAGTTTTACAGGGTATATATTCACGCAATACTAGATGGCAGGGATGTATCCCCCCATGCTGGGAAGGAAGACATGGGAGAGCTGATGGACAAGATAGAGGAAATAGGCCTAGGGAAGATAGCTACAGTATCAGGAAGGTACTATGCCATGGACAGGGATAAGAGGTGGGAGAGGACAAAGCTGGCCTACGATGCCTTCACCCTTGGAATTGGCCATCTAAGCCAAGATCCCCTTGAGGCCATAGAAGGCTCATACCAGAGCGATATAAGCGATGAATTCATGGTCCCAACTGTAATTACAGAGGGAGGCAAACCCCTCGTTACCATTGAGGACGGAGACTCTATTATGTTTTTCAACTTTAGACCCGATAGGGCTAGGCAAATTACCAGGGCCTTTGTAGATGAGGACTTTGATGGATTTAAGAGAGAAAAAAAGGTAGATACATTTTATCTTACCATGACAGACTACGATAGGACCATAGAAAATGTACTAGTAGCCTTTGAAGATACAGCACCTGAAAACACCCTAGGTCAATATATAAGCCAAAGGGAACTAAGTCAGCTTAGGATTGCAGAGACAGAGAAATACGCCCACGTGACATTCTTCTTTAATGGGGGCATAGAGGAGCCCTATGAAAAGGAAGATAGGATTCTGATACCCTCTCCAAAGGTGGCAACCTATGATTTACAGCCCGAGATGAGTGCCATAGAGGTAAAGAATAAGGTCCTAGAAAGTTTGAAGACGGATAAGTATGACCTAATAATTTTAAATTTTGCCAATCCGGATATGGTAGGGCATACAGGCAAGGTAGAAGCTACCATAAAGGCCATAGAGACCGTAGACAAATGCCTGGGAGAGATAGTAGAATTGCTCCTGGCAAAAGGCGGAAAAGCCTTAATTACAGCAGACCATGGAAATGCAGAAATGCTAATAGATGAGAGCGACGGGAAGCCTGTAACATCTCACACAAGTAATAGGGTTCCCCTGATCTTAGTGGGGCAAGGGGCCCTAAATCTAAGGGAAGGTATATTGGCTGACCTTGCTCCAACACTACTGGACTTACTGGGCCTAGATAAGCCAAAGGAGATGACAGGGAAGTCCCTTATAGTCAATTAATTGAATAGCCTGCAGTGTAGGTATAAATAAATAGATATATATGAGGAGGAATAGATTTGAGTTTGATAACAGATGTATATGCAAGAGAGGTATTGGATTCCAGAGGTAATCCTACAGTAGAAGTGGAGGTTTGGACAGAAAACGACGCTTTTGGAAGGGCCTTGGTTCCATCGGGAGCTAGTACTGGTGCTTTTGAGGCAGTAGAATTAAGGGATGGAGACAAGGAAAGATTTTTGGGCAAGGGTGTCATGAAGGCTGTAGAAAATGTCAATGATATTATTGCCGAGGAAATTATTGGCCTAGAGGTATTTGACCAAAAGCTAATCGACAAATTGATGATTGAATTAGACGGCAGTCCCAATAAGGGAAAATTAGGGGCAAATGCGATATTGGGCGTATCCCTGGCAGTGGCAAAGGCCGCAGCAGATGAACTGGGAATGCCATTGTACGAGTATGTAGGTGGAGTAAACTCCAAGACCCTGCCAGTTCCCATGATGAATATATTAAATGGCGGCGAACATGCCGATAACAATGTGGATATTCAGGAGTTCATGGTCATGCCTGTTGGAGCAGCTAATTTTAAAGAAGGCTTGAGAATGGGGACAGAAATATTCCACAGCCTAAAGTCAGTCTTGAAATCCAAGGGCTTAAATACGGCAGTGGGCGACGAAGGGGGCTTTGCACCAAATCTTTCAAGCAATGAAGAAGCCCTAAAGACCATAGTTGAAGCAATAGAAAAGGCAGGATACAAGGCTGGTGAAGAAGTGGTATTGGCCTTAGACGTGGCCGCATCTGAAATGTATGATGAGGACAAAAAGGTATATAATCTGGCAGGAGAGGGCAGAATCCTAACAGTAGAGCAAATGATTGACTACTATGAGGAACTAGTAAACAAGTATCCAATCATTTCAATAGAAGATGGGCTGGCAGAAGACGATTGGGAGGGCTGGAAGGCCTTGACTGAAAGACTGGGAAAGAGAATTCAATTAGTGGGAGATGACCTTTTCGTTACGAATACCGAAAGACTGGAAAAGGGTATAGAATTAGACATAGCAAACTCTGTACTGGTAAAGCTAAATCAAATAGGGACCTTAACTGAAACCCTAGATACCATTGAA
>JBBAEY010000042.1:0-19322 GCA_041655755.1 Tissierellaceae bacterium | reverse complement strand
AATCCCTAAACCTAATAGCCTACTCCTATGGCATGGAATTTATTGAGGAAAAAGATGAAATCCTATTGGCCATATCAGAGCACCATAGCAATATACTTCCATGGCAGAAACTTGCAAGGGATAAAAAGGCAATATTAAAATATATGTACCTAGATGAAGAAGGTAGGATTCCAATTGCAGAAATTGAAGAAAAAATTAACTCAAGGACTAAAATTGTTTCCATAGCCCAGATGTCCAATGTCCTTGGAAGCATTCACCCAGTAGAAGAAATCGTCGACAGGGCCCACAAGATGGGAGCCATAGTCGTAGTAGATGGGGCTCAGAGTACCCCTCACATGGAGGTAGATGTCCAGGATTTAAATGCTGATTTCTTCGTATTTTCAGGTCATAAGATGCTTGCACCTATGGGAATTGGAGTATTATATGGAAAAAAAGAACTATTAGAGTCTATGCCCCCATTCTTGACCGGTGGGGATATGATAGAATACGTCTATGAACAAGAATCTACCTTTGCTCCCCTACCCTTTAAATTTGAAGCGGGAACCCAAAATGTCGAAGGAGCAGTGGGATTAGGTGCTGCAATTGACTATTTGCAAAATGTCGGTTTAGACAAGATAGAAAGACACGAGAAGTTTCTAGTAGAATACGCCTTGGACAAGATGCTAGGCATTCCCTACGTAAATATCCAGGGTCCAAAGGATTTAAATAATAGAGGTGGGATTATATCCTTTACCATTGACGATGCCCATCCCCACGACATATCGACCATTTTAGACTCCTATGGTGTAGCAGTCAGGGCTGGTCATCACTGTGCACAGCCTTTGATGAGATATTTGAAGGAGCCGGCAACGGCAAGGGCCAGTTTCTACCTCTACAATACAAAAGATGATATTGATCAATTTATAGAGGGAATAAAAAATGTAAGGAAGTGGTTAGGATATGGATCTTAATTCAATCTATACTCAATTGATTATGGAACATAATAAGAGCGATCACAATAAGAGGGCCCTATGCAATCCCGATGTATGCGAAAGAGGTCATAATCCCACTTGTGGAGATGATATAACCCTAGAATTAAAACTCAATGGGGATATAATCGAGGATGCCTCCTTTGAAGGAGTTGGATGTGCTATTTCACAGGCCTCTACCTCTATGATGATAGACCTGATTAGGGGGAAAACCCTAGATGAAGCACTAGAAATGGTAGAGAGATTTTTGGGTATGATAAAGAAGGAAGTAACCGATGAAGAGGAACTAGAAAAGCTTGGAGACTCCATAGTACTCCAAAATATTTCCAATATGCCAGCCAGGGTAAAATGTGCTGTCTTGTCATGGCATACCTTAAAAGAGGCTGTAAGTTAAAAAGCAGGAGCATGGGCTCCTGCTTTTTTGTGCTTATTTTAGTTTGATGAAGGTTGGCCGTCTGCTTTGCCAGGCTCATCCTTTTTAAACAAGATTTGATATCCTTGAATTGCCAATACTATAGCTAATACAAACAATAGTACTGGGAATACAACTAAGAAGTAGTTGCCACTAGCCAAATTGGCCTTAGTCAAGAATACTAGGGCAAATAAGGTAACAATCAACATAAATATCATTGGCAATGTAATCATGTTAAAGTTCCTACCTTGCTCCTTCAACCACAATGCTACAGCCATCAGTGCTAGGGCTGCCAACAATTGGTTAGCTGAACCGAATATTGGCCAAATCTTAGCAAATCCACCTATAGCCAAGTATGAACCGATAACTACTGTAATTATAGTAGCTACGTGCATATTTGTAAATATTGGTTGCTTTTCTTTTGTAGGATCTTCGAAATACTCTTGGAATATAAACCTTGCAAGCCTAGTTGCAGTATCCAAGCTTGTTAGGGCAAAAGCTGAAACAGCCAATGCAACGAAGGTCTTACCAGTTTCAAAAGGTATTCCAATCTTGGACATGAATGTACCTACACCACTGGAGAATACATTAACAGGTCCACCAGCAAGTAGTTCATTTAATTCACCCTTTGATAGGTAGGCAGCTGATAGTAAAGCTACAACAGCTAATACACCCTCAATAAGCATTCCACCATAACCAATTAATTTTGCATCGTTTTCCTTGTCTATTTGCTTGGAAGTAGTTCCAGAGCCTACTAGGGAGTGGAATCCAGATATTGCTCCACAGGCTACAGTAACAAATAGCATTGGGAATAAGTATTGCCCATTTACATGGAAACCAGTAATAGCCTCTAATTGAACAGCTGGTCTATATACCAATAGGCCTAGCAATGCACCAGCAATCATAGCGTATAATAAGAATGAATTTAGATAGTCCCTTGGTTGTAACAGTATCCAAACTGGCGCTGTAGAAGCAATATAAATATAAACAGCTAAAATAGCAATCCATGTGTTAACGCTTAATTGTATTGGAAACATTGGTCCAGCCATTACTGAAAGAAATAATAAAATAACTCCAACAACAGTACCAATCTTTAAAGATACGCCCTTCCTATAAACAGCATAACCAAATCCAATAGCCAAAATTACAAACAATAATGAAGATGTTGCAGCAGCTGGTGTAGATGCAAAAGTACTAGCAACTATGTTTGTAAAGGCAGCAACAACTAAAAGTAATGTAAGCCAAGCAAACACGGCAAACAATTGCTGTCCTCTCCTACCCATGGTGTCTTTGATTACTACACCTATGGACTTACCCTTGTTTCTGATTGAAACTAATAGTGAACCGTAGTCGTGAATACCACCGAAGAAAATACTTCCTATTACAATCCATAATAGCACCGGTACCCAACCAAATATTGCAGCTTGAATAGGTCCGTTAATTGGTCCTGCACCTGCTATTGAAGCAAAGTGGTGACCCAATAATACAGCGGAATTAGTAGGTACATAGTCAACTCCGTCATTTTGCTCGTGAGCAGGTGTAACTCTAGTATTGTCTGCCCCCCAAGTCTTGGCAATCCAGGCTCCATAAGTAGCATAAGCTATTAAGAAAGCCACGATAGCACCCAATAAAATTAACAATGAACTCATAAATACAACTCCTTTCTTAAATTCTTATTAAATTAAATGCTGTAAAGCTCCTGAACCTCCCTTCCCTTTTTATTTGTCACTATATATTTTTGATTCATAGTAACCAAGAGCAACCTTATATCAACCCATCCCTTTAGACCAAAAGCAAAGCTCTTGTAATATTTGAATTTTTCCACTGCCTTTGCTATTTCCTCTAGGGGCCTGTCCTTAAGTACAATAACACCGGTAATAATAGATGACATATGATCGTCGTCAAGATTGATAAGTGTGTCCTTTGAATCAATTAGGCCCTGGGTAAAAGAGTGAAGGTCCGCCTCTGTAAAACTATCAAAGTATTTAATAAGGCAAAACTCATTAGCCTCCATGGCATATATAACTGCCTTTTTCGTCAGAAAATATCTTTCATTTCTCATATAGAACTTTGCAAACAAATCGTAGTCTATATTATTTAATATATAATCCCTTTCAATATCGAAATTGCTAATTAACTTGCTTTCAATAGTATCTAAGTATTCTTTTAGTTCCATTTCTCCTCCTTATTGTATATCTTTATCACATTAGTAAGATAAATTAATTAGGTAAAATAAATCCAAGAACTCGTTGTAATTTTCACAATCATTGCTTGGCTATCTTAAAAATCCATATAACTATAGTATAATGAAGTAGGAGGATTTTTGCAAGGGTATTTTAATTATTTGTATTGACTTCACCTATGTTCTCATTGTTTATTTGTTTTTATTTTACATAAATATGATTGACAGGCCCCTACTATATAGTATAATAAAATTAGACGTGCAAGGGAGGGATAATATTGGAGATTTTTATCGACGACAAGGCCAAGAGCTTTATCCGAAAAAAGTCAAGGGAAAATGCAGTAAAGGTTGATATGTTTGAAGCCAATACCTGCTGAGTACCTATAGCTGAACCATCCGTTGAGGTGGGAAAACCTAAAGACAGCGAAACATATGAGATTTATGAGTTAGATGATATAAAGGTTTATTATAAGAAGGAATTCGCTATTATATCCAAGGAAATGAATATTGTATTGGATAGTTATTTTGGTTTAAAATACTTAAAGATTGACGGCTATAAGCTAATCTAGGCCCTAGGAGATTGATCCTAGGGGCTTTTTCTTTTTTATGGCAGATCAAATTCAAAATGCTGGTAGTCCTTTAGGGTCTTCCAATTACCACCCCATGTCCATCCTTTTGAAATAAAAGCCTCATAACATGAATCTCCCTCTATTATCATACCCCTTCTATAATTCTCCCTGTCTAAATACTCCCCTCCTATAGCCGGCAGTATCACATCATTTTTGATATATGGGTTTTGAACTGGATTAATGTCTATAGCAAGTCCAAGGCTATGCTTAGATAGTTTTCCCTTGCTCCCAGCTACCTCCCTATAGCAAAACGCAGAAGAATTGTTGTCCATCATGGATAAGTCGTCGTCGGCCCCGTATTCGTCAATTAATCTCATCTTTTCTATTTGAAATCCAGCATCGTAAAGTTCCCTAAAGATTTCCACAATATCACTTGCTACCTGGCTATTGACTATAAGCTCTCCAATATGCTTGTCTTCGTCAAATCCCCAATGGGTAATTTGGACATAGGCCAGATCATCTAGACTCACATTGTCATTTTCCAAATAGGAAAGTCCTGTAATCTTATGGATTATGCCTTCTGGCAAGGGGCCATATGTAAAGGTCTCCTCTCCTAGGGTCTCTTCACTGGTGGAAACATCCTCGGAATAAATGGCAACTGTATCACCAAAGTTATCATCTGATAGGCCATCAGATTCAGGTCCACAGGCATTTGTAAATAGCAATATGAAAATTATACCTATTAAGTAAAGAAATCTTTTATTATCCATATTTAAACATCTCCCGACTACATGGTAAACTTTGCCGTATTTTTATGCTTTCTTTACAAATTCAGATTTTAATTTCATCGCACCAAATCCTGCTATTTTACAGTCTATATCGTGTCCATCGGTGGCATCATATATTAGTTTTATGTTTTTTACCTTTGTTCCTTTCTTTACTGCTGATGAGCTCCCTTTTACCTTTAAATCTTTAATTACTATGATGGAGTCTCCCTCTTCTAAAGGAATTCCATTGGCATCATTTATAGTATTTTTACTGATTACTTCCTCCTCTAGCTCTTGTCCCCATTCATGAGCACATTCAGGACATACAAAAAGACCCCTATCTTCATATGTATATTCTGAATTACAATTTGGACAATTCGGTAGTCCTGACATAATTTAACATCTCCTTTCTTTTCCTGACTATATGCTAACACATTTTGTCCAATCAGTCCAATTGTCTACCTTATAGGGTACATTATACAGAATAGAAAAAGCAAGTTAGAAATAAATATGGTAAGCATCGAAAGGGACAAGGTGTCCACCCTTGTCCCTTCAATTATTTCTCATTCTCTTTCAATAGTCCTAGTAAATCCTCTAGTTTTTCCAATTCAAATATATTGTCTATTATTAGATCTAGAGAATCCATTTCAAGACCTGATATTAATGCTTCCACATCAGAAGGCAGAGTCCTAAACTTTTTAGCTAATATTTTCATTACAGTAGCAACCTTACCTTCTATTTTACCTTTCTCCAGGCCCTTCTCCAGGCCTTGCTCCATACCCTTCTCCAGACCTTGTTCCAGGCCTTGTTCCAGACCCCTCTCCAGACCCTTCTCTAGGCCCCTTAATTCTCTTAGCTCTAGTATAGTCATAATCTTCTCACCCTTTCCTTCTAATTTCCTAATTTTATTGATTATGGCCTCTTCTGTCAACTCTTTATTGGCTGAAGAATAATATATCAGTAGTATTTCTACCATTATATGTAGCTTTTCATCGGGGATTGTATCTGCTACCTCGTCTACGGATACTAATAGACTTTCTATTAGTTTATCCTCTTCATCAAATATATATTTAAATGACCTTATTATCATTCTAGTCAGTGGCTGGTATCTTTCTATGTCTTTTTCACTGTATCTCCTTATATTTATTATATCATGCTTTAATATTGGTGTCCTCTCTTTTAAATACTCTGGTAAATTTTCATATCCCGGTATTAATTCACTTATATCATTTTTATAATTCCACTTTTCTTTACCGTGATATACGACAATTGGAACCACTATGGGTAATTCCTTTTTCCCACCTTCTATTATCTTTGACCATATATCTATTATATACCTAGTTACTTGAAATATTGTCAACTTATCTTTATAGGACTTGTGCTCAAATAATATTGATATATAGGCTTCCCTTCCATTTATATTTACCCCATAAATTATATCTGAAAAACTTTCTTTCAGTTGTTCCGATATAAAACTTCCATCTAGCTTTTTTAGGGTCTCTATTTGGATATATTCTAGTATGTCTTCTGGTAGGTTCTTTTCTATTACATCTCTTGCTATCTCTATATCTCCAAAAGTCTTCTTAAATGTGGCATCATGCGGATGTGTTAATTTATTCTTGTCACCTTTGTCCTTAGAATCCTTGTTTTCCCTTCCCATCTTAACCACCCCTTACTATATATTAGTTACCCTTTTTAGTTATCTTCCTTGCTGGTTTCTTAACTAATTATATCATATTAGGAGAAAACCTGTCCTATTTTGTGTAACCCATCCACTCAAAATTACTATTATTGAAAAAATATATTATATAGATTAGAAAAGCAAGTTAGAAATAAATATCGTAAGCATCGAAAGGGACAAGGTGTCCACCCTTGTCCCTTCAATTATTTCTCATTCTTTTTCAATAGTCCTAGTAAATCTTCTAGTTTTTCCAATTCAAATATATTGTCTATTATTAGATCTAGAGAATCCATTTCCAGACCTGATATTAATGCTTCCACATCAGAAGGCAGAGTCTTAAACTTTTTAGCTAATATTTTCATTACAGTAGCAACTTTACCTTCTATTTTACCTTTCTCCAGGCCCTTCTCCAGGCCTTGTTCCATTCCCTTCTCTATGCCCCTTAATTCTCTTAGCTCTAGTATAGTCATAATCTTCTCACCCTTTCCTTCTAATTTCCTAATTTTATTGATTATGGCCTCTTCTGTCAACTCTTTATTGGCTGAAGAATAATATATCAGTAGTATTTCTACCAAACCACTAAAACTAAGGACCTAAATATCCTCCTTAGCCAAACTGTATAGGCTTTCAATATAGGCCTCAAGTATCCCATAGGATTTAGGATCCATATCCTTTACATAGGCAAGCTTTCCCCTAGTCTCCTGGCTCAAACTACCCTCACCTTTTACAATATCATAGAAAATTTGAGACCTAAGCCTCCTCCTATATTTCCTAGGGACACGAAGGTCATCATTGTTGATCAAAAGCCCCGTTACCAGCTTGGCACTATCATTGCCATAAATCTTAAAAGACTTGCTAGGATTTATCCTAGTAAAACTATAGTCCCTGGATAAGCCCCTGACAAATGTCTCGGCCTCTTCCAAAGGACTCCTCCGATTGCAGGACAAGACTATATCATCAGAATACCTGCTATAGCTTATCTCCCTATTGAGGCAGTATTGAGTTAGAGCCTCATCAAAATCCCTAAGCAGTAGGTTGGAGATATAGGGCGAAGTAACTGCCCCCTGTGGAAGATAGCCCCTGTATGTACAAATATTTGCAAATAGATTTGAAATGTCCATGGAATATCCAAGGTCGTTAAACAAGTAAAATACCTTGTTTCTTTTAATAGAAGAGAAAAAATCAGAAAAATCCACCTTCATAATATACTCAGAGTCCCTGTGGACCAGGGCATTGCTTTTTATCCCATACCCGGCACCTCTCCTATAGGCCATAGCAGAATCATGAAGCTGGATTTGCTCCAAAATATTCCTCAAAATCCAGGCCTGTATAGCCTTTAGAGTATATTTAGGAGCAACTATAAGCCTAATGCCAGCATTCTTGCCTTTCTTTCGAATGTAAAACTCCTTGTAGTATGCATAGGAATACATGGAAATCCTCCGCAATAGATCATGGCTAATGAGAAGCTCCTCTGCAAATTCATCGATACTATCTATGATAGGCATATTGTTAGCCTTTAACAATTCTTTTCTCATGTCTTTGTAAACAGTCATATTATCACCTATAATAAAATAGGCTGCTCCCCTACTTTCATTTCTGTGAGTAATCATTCGGATAGGTCCCTAGACCTGTGCGAATGATTACGAACAACTCAATAACCTACTAGGTAACTTTCAATTGACGAAACATCAACCAAATAATAATTTTAACGCTAAGGGAGCAGCCTTAATTAACCTTTTTGTAGCTATGCCTATACCTGTAATTTAAAAATTGAACCCTATAACTGTCTATAGTCCTAGTCCCAAAGGTAGAATAGAGTTCCTTCCCAATGGTCCTTATACCTTCTTTGGTAAGCTTATATTCATCACCTTTATCCTTCTCTAAATAGCCCTCCTTGAGTAACCAGGACAGGACACTATTAATATTGACGGTGATGTCCTCCCTGCTGATACCCATCCCATCCCTCTCATTTAGATGCATCAATAGGTCAATCAATTCCCTGGAATCTATTGGATTGAAAAGAAAAATCATTATCTGTAGTAAATAATAGAGGGAAATCAAACCTAGGATACCGCTATCTCCCTCAGAAACTGGACTGAGGTCCTTGAATTCATCAAGAGTCTTGCTCAAGGCCTTTTGCTGGTACTCCTTTAGCTCCTTGACCCCATCACCATCTGCCTTATAATAGAAAACCCTCTTTATATCATCTAAATCTGAAATCTTTTTAATAGGTCCATAATTGATAAAGCTTTCCTTCATCCTATATTTATCGTCCATTAGGACAAGCAGTTTCTTTATCTCATTGGCATTGTTTGAAAACATGCCCAGTTCCACCATGGCCCCTGGACTCTCTAAGATAATAACTATTAACTCAACATTACTAGCTAACATCTGCTCCAAATCCAGGTGGTTAGCCTTTGATTTATTGTGGACAATAGCCTCAAATAGGTTCTCAGCGTATATTACCTTGATACCCTTGCCTTCAATCCTCTCCTTGAGCTTGTCCCTGAAATCCATATTGTTTGAACCACACAAAAAACAATGGGTCCTGTCCCCAAAATAGGTCGTATGTAAATCATCGAATATATCTTCTATTAATTTTAGGTAATAAATAGGGAAACCCATTGCCTACACCATCCTAGCAGGAAATAAAAATATGGTTAGTTTAATCTAGCCTTGTCACAAATCACTCTATTAATTATTTAGCATATACTGCATTAATATATTTATATCATTTATGTCAATGATGCCATCTCTATTGATATCAGCATAATAATACTCAATTGGGTCATTACCCACATTGTGGGAAACAAGCCCTAAATCCAAGATGTCAATAACTCCATCCCTATTAACGTCATAGATATTTGCTATGGTAATCTCGGTTGATCCCACACCAGGATTAATCATTATCCCTGTTGCTGTAGCTGCCTTGGCACTATGCAATGTGAATAGGGACTTGTAGGTAATCATCTTTGGCCTAAAATTCAGCGTAAGAATATCAGTGTTTCCTACTATGGCATTTTCACTGCCTACCATACCCACTAGGACCCTATTGTCCGCATACACGCTTTCACTTACTGTTTGCCCCACAGTAGCATGTACCCCATTTTTAGATGTAAGACTTATAAATTCAAAATGCTCGGGATTGTAGGCCACAGAAAAGTCAATAGCAGAAGTAGGATTGTCCTCACCGTAAACATGATCGGTCACGGTGATGTTTAACTTTAAGATCTCGTCAATGAAAATCTCCCCAGGTGTGTCGATCTCCAGCTTGAAATATGGCTGGCTTGCGTAAGCAACAGATGTCAAGAGCAATAGAGCAATGAGAATTGCAGCTATTCTTTTCATCTAAAACACCCCTTCTATTTATTTTGTACTTCAATAAGTAAATAGTATCATATGGAGAAAATAATGGCAACAGGCCTGCTGTTTTATATACTCTTGCAATGCCTGTAATTTAAAAGTAATCTCAGATATTGGGTGCTTAATAAAGACAAATCACATTGATAGCTTATTTCAATATTATAAGAAAGAATTACCCTATGATACATGGTAATTTAAGCCTACAATCAATAGCCTTTTATTTTCCTTGCTTGTTCAATTTTCCCTTTACTATATCTACTACCCAATTTACCTCTTCTACCTTGAGTAAATATATAAGAATAGAATATATAATTGCTCCTACCCCAACAACTCCTATCAAGGCAATAAATTCCATCAATCTCCCCTCACTTAGGACTTGTCTTAAATAGTTATGTAAGAAATATACTGATATCCCCATAACTAGTGAGGCTATTAAAGATTTAAATCCACATTTAACAGAATCAAAGAATCCAAAGGGACCTATCTTTTTTCTTAATCCATATAATAATAGTATGGAAGCTACTGTAGCAGATATAGACGTTGCAAGGGCAAGGCCATTATGCGCCATAGGTTTTATTAGAATTAAATTAAATACCACATTAATTGCAACTGCAATGGTTCCATTAACAACGGGAGTCCTAGTATCTTGTAGAGAATAAAACACATTGTTTAATAATGTCCTCAAAGATGATCCTACCATGCCTACAACAGTAAATATAAGAGCCCCAGCAGTCATAAAAGTAGCTATAGAATCAAACGCTCCCCTTTGAAAGGCAAATTTTGTAATAGGATTAGCTAATATCATCATGCCAACAGTGGCCGGGATGGTTATTAAAAAAATAATGTTAGTTCCCTTGACAATAGCTCTTTTAAAGCCATCATAGGTACCCTTATTAGCCTCTTGAGACAGCATAGGGTACATAACAGTGGCGATAGCGGCTATAAAAACTCCTCTAACTAGTCCGTCCAGCCTATTGGCATAGTTAAGGGCTGAGATAGAACCTTTTACTAAATTAGATGCCATTGACTTATCAATTATCTTGTTTAAGTCATCAATACCAATGCTTAATAAAATAGGTGTTATGAGATATAGCATCTTGCCCACGTATTTATCTTTAAAGTCTAAGATATATTTATAACTATAATTAGTTTTCTTAAGTCCTCTTAGCTGTAAAAATATCTGAGACACTGTTGCTAACACAGATGTTACCATGAGTCCCTTAATGCCAAATTTATTGGATAAAAATAACAGAAATATAATATAAGTAAAATTGTGCGGAAAGGAAATCGCAGCCGTTTCCATAAACATATGCTCAGATTGAAGGTATCCTCTAAATACTCCCTGTGCACCTGCCAATATTATGGCTGGTAGTCCAATCTTCATCAGCAGTATGGCTAAATTATATTGGTTAATATTCTTTACAAAACCAGGGGCAAGTATTTTAATGATTAATGGGGATGTTAACCACGCTATAAATGTAATTACAATGGCTATGCTCATCATAATATTTAGAAGATTATTTGTGTGGGTCCCTTTACCTTCATTTCCTTCAAGCTTTTCGACCTCAGCAAGCACCGGTATCATAGTCGTATTTATGGAGGTTGTGATTAGGGAAGTAAAAAGAGAAATAGCCGTCATAGCAAGAAAATAGGTATCAGTTTCAGTGCCTGATCCAAACTTGGCCCCTATTAATATTTCCCTAATAAAACCTAAGAACTTTCCTCCAAAAGAAAATATTATAATAATAGCTACTGATTTTGCTGCTTCCTTTGATTTTAACAAATTAAGTCCCCCAAAATTTTAGATAAAATATACTTGAGGAAATTGCGTAATTATCAACTTATAATTTAGTAAAAAAGAATACAGTAATCCAACCTATTAAAATAAGGGATTTTCAATCCTAAATCTTATTGACTAATTAACAAAATCACTCCATTTTAGTATTGTATTACATAAATAGTTTCACTCCTTTCGGGTTGTTTTGTTTCTCACTTAATATATTCGACACTTACGGGGTGAAACACTTTTTTTGAAGCTATAAAAGTTAGTAAAATCGATACTTTAAAATATGCAATTTACTCAAGCTAATATAATTAATATCTTAAAATTATAAAACTCGCTCAATTAGGATGTTTAAAGAACTTATTATCCTTTAAGTTATTTGAGTTGTTAGAATATAAATATAACAACAATAATAATAGTAATAACCCACCAGTTAAAAGTGAAGTTAATAAGGCTCCATCGTTTAATGATAGCATTGAAAATAAAGAAAGACCAATTACTAGCTCTTTGCTAATCTTATTACCTAAAGAATTTATCATTATTAGTATGAGGACAAACAATAACGTCATTATAAGCATTCCTAATATTCCCATATTTGAGTAAGCATCAGCTAGGTACCCTGTATTAGCCCATGTTTCAATGCTATTTCCATATAGGTACCCTATCAAATTAGGTATCTTAATTTCATATACAGATTTAATACCAAAAACTTTACCTATCACACCTTCAGAAAAATAAAGAAACTTGTTCTGTGAAAAAAAATCATAATAATTAAATTTTAACTTAGCAGGGACAAATAAAAATCTTCTAATAAAAAGTGAAGGTATAGTTATATTACCAAATATATTATAAACTAGATAAGAGATACCAGAACCTATAAAAGATAAAAAGGTCATTACTGCTAATAATAAGTTGCTTTCAGTTACCTTCATAATAATTAATATTGCTATAGGAATAAATAAAAAGGTTTTATGAGCTGTTATTAAGTACAGAAACAACTGTAAAAATATCGAAACAGCAACTTTCTTCTTATCCCTTTCAATATACGACGTTGTAAGTAAAAATGGATTTATTACCTTAGCTTGCCAATTTACAAGATATACCATTAAATGTGAATAGTTTGTTGTCTTCCTAATATTATATACATTTGTAAAATCGAAGGCTCCTAATGATGGTAATCCATTAGCTACAATCATATTTGTATATACAACAATACTAATTGTAATAACTATCCACTTTATTATTTTTGAAGAACTATTTATTCTGCTTATCTGAATATTTGGAACCATTCTTAATATCACGCACTGTAAAATAAAAAGTGTACTTACTAACCCCATAAACATTCCAGACTCACTAGAAAGGGAATATAGACTGAGCATAGGTATTATCATTATAATAAAATGTAATTGTAGAATTACTGAAGATGGCTTTTTACTATCCTTAGGCAAAAATGCATAAATCATAATTAAATATATAATACTATATATGTATTTATTAAAGTTAATATTGAGTAGAAAGCCACTATAAGCATATAATTCATGCACAAAGTTAATATAAATATAATCAAGTACAATTTTATACAGAAAAACAAAAACAAATCCTAACACATTGTTAATAATCGTTTTATTTGACATTTGAAAAACCTTTCCTTAATAATTATTAAATGACTAATTTTAAAATTATTATTTATAGATGTTAAATATAAATAATAATTTTAAGGTATTCTAACGTATTTTTGTAATAGGCCCTATAATGTATCCAAGTTAATCTATTAGTTTATTGTATAAGGCAACCAACTTTTTCTCTTCCAAATCCCAATTATATCTTTCCTTAACTAGTCTTTTACCATTATCACCCATTAATTTAGCCTGTTCAGGATTATTTAATAAAAAAGTTATTGATTTTACTATTTCATCAATATTCTCTGGATCTACGCATATACCACAGTTGTTTTCCTTAAAAACCTGATATGAGTAATCATACTTTGAAATAATGACAGGTAATCCCATTAACATGTATTCATAAACTTTGGTAGGGAATCCATCGTATTTGTTGTATTGTCCTATATTACGAATTATTGCAACACCAATTTTAGATTTATTAATAATATTTACTACCTCTTTTCTATTAACAACACCTTTATATTCTACGCATGAGTATTCAGTAAGTTCCTTTAACTCATCATAGTATTTTTGTGATTGGAATTTTCCTGCAAGTATTAATTTTGCATTTGCCATATATACCGACTTGACTAAAGTGGTAATCCCTCTAGCCTCAGTTATGGAGCCAATGTATAATACTGTGTCTTTTTTATCTAAATCAGAAATATATTCGCTATATTTAAATTCTTCAAGTAAAGGGAAATTCTCAATAAACTCTGTTATTCTTGTTCTTCTTTCAAATACATGTTTTCCATTTAGAGAATTAGGAAAAAGGACGGCATCTAATCTCATACATACTTCTGTTTCGATTTTTTTATAAAGAGTTGCTACAATTTTTCTTAAAAAAATTGGTATATAGTTTTTAATTAAAATTTGTTCTGGATAGTTCTCATGACTATCAAATATAACAACTTTTTTTGCTTTTTTAAGCCTATATCCCAATAATAATAATTCAGGGTCATGAAATGTATATATATCTGCATCAATCTTAATAGCCATTTCAAAAAGCTTTTTTTTAGAATTTAAAAACCTTTCTCTTCTGCTAACTGGTTTGAATTTAGTAGAAATTATTTTTACCCCATCTACTATCTCGTCTTCTTTATCATCATTAACTAAGAGCATCACATCATAACCATATTTTACTAATGATTTACATTGTTTTAGAAATATCCTAGTATCGTATCTCCCATGTGAAGAAGTTATATGGCATACTTTTTTCTTCATTCTTCTCATCCCCCATAAGCCTTCAATATTAATTCCACTACCCTCTTACCTTCTTCCCCATTTACATAAGGCTCTCTATCTTCTCTTATAGCCTTTATATAATCCTTATATAATGCTGTATGACCTATATCTTCTTCCTTCTCTTCTATAAAGTCATAGTCTCTTTCATCTTCAAATATCCAAGTATCTATCTTTCTGTTTTTTATAACTACTGTTCCTTTTTCACCAAGGATAGATAGGGATTCTTCTAGATTTTTAGGATATACACAGACTGATCCTTCTGCTATGCCTATTGGCCCATCTTTAAACCTCATTAGAATTACCCCAAAGTCTTCTGTCTCTATATCCCTTATAAAGGTATCTAGTTCTGAGGCTTGTCTTTCTATATTTGGGCCTAGCATCCATTGAAGGAGGTCTATATTATGTAGGCACTGGTTCATTAGAACTCCTCCATCAAATTCTTTCGTTCCTCTCCAGGGTGCTACCTTATAATAATTATCATCCCTAGCCCAAAGAGTCCTAGCAGATCCATGGATAAGTTTTCCAAACCTGCCTTCTTCCAAGGCCCTTCTTAGTTTTTGTATAGGTGGCATAAACCTATTTACATGGGCTACTCCTACTTTTTTATTCTTTTCCTTAGCCAGTTCTATTATTCTGTCAGTATCCTCTATGGATAAGGCTATAGGCTTTTCTATTAGAACATGTTTGTTGTTATTAAGACTATCTAGAGCATGTTGGGCATGATAGCCACTTATGGAGGCTATGGCCACTATATCTATGTTTTCATCCTTTAAAAAGTCCTCATAATTTTTATAGACTATAACATTACCATCTTTTATTCTTTCCTCATAGTAGTTTTTCTTATCAACTGATAAATCTTCTACTACATCATAGACTGCTACTAATTCTGCATCATCCTTATTATTTATTATGGCATCTATATGGCGGGTGGATATTCTTCCACATCCAATTATTCCAAATTTAAGTTTTTGCATCTTAACACTTCTTTCTATAAATTATCTCTAATTACTTTCGCTGGCACTCCTGCTACCACCTTATTGTCTTCTACATCCTTTACTACTACTGCTCCCATTCCTACTAATACATTATTACCAATTTTAACTTGGTTTTTAATCATCGCTCCTCCTATGTGGCAATTTCTTCCTATTATTACACTTCCAAATATATTTGTATTTGGTGCAATAAAACAATTTTCGTCAATAAAAACATTATGAGCTATTTGGCATAGGTTATGAATCTTGCTTCCGTTAGAAACTATTGTATTAGATAAAACACCTCTATCTATACAAGTATTAGAACCAATTTCTACATCATCTCCTATAACAACACTTCCTAAATGTGGTATCCTTTCCAAACTATTGTCATCATTTTCTATATGTCCAAATCCTTCTTCTCCAATAATCGCACCAGATTTTATGACACAGTTTTTACCGATTTTTATTCCTTTTTTTATGACCACATTATTATAAATTTTTGTCCCTGAGCCAATTTGAACATTATCTTCTATTATGCAATGATCCCCAATAGATACATCTTCTGCAATATTAGAAAGTGGTGAAATATTATTATGTTTTCCCATCTTAATTATATTGTTTTCTTCATAAAAATATTTTAATATAGAAAAGAATGTTTTTTTTGGGTTATCTGTAGTAATTAAATTACTTTCTAACTTTTTCATGTCATCCATTACAGGAATAATAATTAATCCTCTTCCCACTAACTTGTCTTTAATATTTTCAAATTTATTTTTATTCTTTATCCATGAAATGGTATTTTCATTATAATTATCTATTTCCGAAAAACCATATACATAGTCATTCCTGTTGCCTATAAATTCATACTTATATTCACTTTCATCTAAAAATTGTAAGATTCTCTTTATTTTAATTTTACTCATCTATTTAGCTCCTTAAAAAATCATCCTTATTTATGAACTCATCTAATTTTTTTGTATTTTCATCTAACACTTCATATATTTCTTCCTTTTTATCTCGCAAAAATTGCAAATAGATATCTTTAGGATTTAACTCTAAATCTTTATATCCAAAAGCATGGGTCAATATATGAAGTCTTTTATAATCATTAGAAGAAATTATTTCTGTAATATTTTCTCTCCAATTTAGTCTTGAATCTGATACATATTTAAATTCTTGTATAAATTCCTTAGAATAAGAGTTTATTAGCCCCTCAATTTTAATGTCTCCTTCAAATACCCATTTTGACGGTCTATGCATAGATACAGAATTAATATCAATGTTTAACTCAGTGGACATTATACTAGCTTCCTTTTTTACATATTTTTTTAATTCTTCCTCGTTATTTATTTGATATTTAACCTCATCAAAATGTAAACCTATTTTATGGCCCATTGACTCTATCTCTTTTATTATTCTATTTGATTTTTTTGAGAAAATATTATATAAATCTGACGATATAAATATATAGTAAGTTGAATTTATATTAATTTCATATTCTAACCTTGCTAATTTATATGCATAATCTAGGCTCTCATCTACATCATGCCTTAATATAGCACATTTATCATACTGCTTATAATTATCATAGTTACATATGGTATAATTATGTTTCTTTAACATATTTATCATATTTATATATGAATCATAGGTAAATTTCATAACTTACCTCCCTATAGTTTTGAAATTATAGTAATCTTATGTTATCTCTTTGCTCAATATCTTTCATCGCATTCTTAGTGTCAAATATTACTTTGGAATTTTGTTGAATTAAATCATAATCAACGCTAGTATGCATTGTAGTTATTACAGCAATATCAAAAGAGCTTAAAACATTAGCATCAATTTTTTCTAAACCTTTTTTCCAATTTCCTTTATATTCATATTTATCAATATGGGGGTCGTAAAATTCAACTATACACTGCTCTTTTTCTAAAAGCTCTATAACTTTAAGAGCTGGGCTTTCCCTATAATCACTAATATCTTGTTTATATGCAACACCTAAAACCAAAATTTTTGAATCCTTAAGTGGTTTTTTATAGTTATTTAATACTTTTGAAATTCTTTCTATTACATAGTAAGGCATCCTATCATTAATTATTCCAGATGTCTCAATGAGTTGAGTATGATAATCGAATTCTCTTGATTTCCATGCTAAATAGTATGGATCTAGTGGAATACAATGTCCTCCAAGTCCTGGCCCTGGATAAAAGGCCTGAAATCCATATGGTTTTGTACTAGCCGCATCTATTACTTCCCAAACACTTATATCCATTTTTTCACATATAATAGCCATCTCATTAGCTAGTCCAATGTTTATATTTCTATATATATTTTCAAGTAATTTCTCCATCTCAGCAACCTTGGGAGATGAAACTTCAAATACCTCACTATCTAAAACACTTCTATACATGGCTGCTGCAATTTTTGTTGATGCTTCACCAATCCCTCCAACAACTTTAGGCGTATTTTTTGTTTTAAATTTCCTATTACCTGGATCAACCCTTTCTGGAGAATAAGCAAGATAAAACTGCTCTTCACATTTCAAACCTGACCCTTTTTCCAATATAGGCTTTATTAACTCTTCTGTTGTACCAGGATAAGTTGTACTTTCTAAAACAACCATAGAACCTTCCTTCATATATTTTGCTACCTTTTCAGTAGCACTTTTAACATAACTAATGTCTGGTTGTTGATATTGATCAAGTGGAGTAGGTACACATATAGCAATAAAATCAGCCTGTTTTATCATTGAAAAATCAGTTGTTGCCGATAGAAATCCTCTTTTCACCAATTCACTTAATTCAGAATCGACTATATCACCAATATAATTACGTCCTTCATTTACTATTTTTACCCTATCATTTATGATATCAAATCCCATTGTTTTAAATCCTGCACTAGCTTTTTCAACTGCTAAGGGTAAACCAACATAGCCTAGTCCTATAACTGCAACTATTGCTTCTCTTGAATTAATCTTATCTATTATTGTCTGTGGTTTTACATCCATGTTTATTTCCCTCCGCTTAATTCTTTAATATGTTTTATAAACAAACTATGTTCTATTGCAAAATTACCTGTTACACTTTCACCATCAGCTACATTTTTTGTTACTACACTTCCAATATTTACTCTTACATCCTTGCCAATTTTTAATCCATTAGATATAGTTGTACTATAGCCTATCCAAGTATTATCTCCAATTATTGTTCGACCTCCAACACCTGATAGTGCAACTATAAAAACTTCTCTTCCTATTTTTGCACCATGTGATATTTGAACTAAATCATCTATTTTTGAATAATCACCAATTATCGTGTTGTCCCAAGGATAAATAGCCCTACAAATAGTTGAATTTTGTTGTATTTCAACATTATTTCCTATAATTACTCCACCTAAATGTTCAACTGATAATACTTCTTCACTTGTCCTTTTAAACTCGAAGTCAGTTCCACCTATTATGGTTCCAGCTCTTACTATCACATTATTTTCTATTGTAGTATTTTCTCTGATAACTACAAATTCTTCAATAACCACATTATCACCAATTATCACATTATTCTTAGCAATACTTGAGAGCTGACTTATATTACAACCAGATCCTATTTTTGTTTTAAATTCATTTCTTCTATAATTTTCGTTATTTCTTAAATAGTTGTGAATCTGGAAAAATAATATTCTTGGGTTATCCACTATGCAAACACCGATGTTTTCTAT
>JBBAEY010000041.1:0-19623 GCA_041655755.1 Tissierellaceae bacterium | reverse complement strand
CTTAGCTCTTTGTATATATTTACCAAAGAGGGGGGAATTCTAACCCCTGGTTTTACTGAAAATGCCAAGCCATAGGCCTGATTCGGACCGTGATAGGGATCCTGGCCCAGTATAACTGCCTTGGTATCCTTGAAGGATGTAAAGTGCAGGGCATTAAATATATCGTTCATATGGGGATATATTGTCCTTGTCCTGTACTCCTCTATTAGAAAGGCCCTGAGTTTTTGATAGTAATCCTTCTTCATCTCATCTTCTAAGAGCTCCTGCCAGTCGTTGTTAAATATTTTCTTCACCTAATCACCCCTGTTTGGATTTATCCTACAAAATAGCCCAGGCAGATGGCCAATTTATTCAATTGGAATGTCCGCCTGGGCCATCAATCGCTGTCCCTATCTCTAACTCCTTGCTTCAGCTACTAATTGCTCAATCAAATCCTTTACTTTCATTAATCCATCGATTTTATATGAATTAGAGCCTGCAAATACAAAGCCTGAATTCAAGTTCCCCTTTTGCGCATTTATAAGGGCGTTGGCTATGCAATAGGGTACTGCTGTCGGCTCACATGGCTTCAGGCAATTTACCAGACACTTGATTGGTTTTTTTAGGCCCATTTTTGTATCCTCGATAAATTTGTTGTTTATTGCCCTGCCAATTAGGCCTACTGGGCTATTAATTAGGACAATATCCTCTTCCTTGGCCCTTACATAGGATTCCTTAAATTCATCTGCAGCGTCGCATTCTTCAGTGGCTGCAAACCTACTTCCCATTTGTACCCCAGATGCTCCCAGGCTTAGGAACCTAGCTATATCCTTACCATTCATTATACCCCCTGCTGCTATGATGGGTATCTTTTTGCTATACTTGTCTTCAAAGGGCTTCACTGCATCCAGCACCTTGCCTATTATGCCCTCCAAGCTAATTTCTGGGTTTTCCAATTCCTCCCTAGAAAAACCTAGGTGGCCTGCCGCCTTGGGTCCCTCAACTACAATGGCATCCGGGATTATATCGTATCTCCTATCCCATGTCTTGCAGATTAATTTTGCAGCCCTGTCAGATGAAACAATAGGTACAACCTTAGTATCTGTTCCCTTGGTGAATTCAGGCAAGTTAAGGGGTAATCCTGCACCTGAAAAGATTATATCTATTTTTTCTCTGACTGCATCCTTTACTATTTCCTCAAAATCCGTCAATACCGCCATTATATTGATGCCTATTATGCCGCCCTTGGCTATTTCCCTTGCCCTTTCTACATGGTGCTTGAGGGCCCTAGCGTTAGCTTCCTTTTTATTCCTGTAAAAATCAGGCTCTGCAAAACCGATTTCTACCCCTGACAGTATGCCTATGCCCCCATTTAGGGCCACATTTCCAGCTAAATTTGATAGGGATATGCCAACTCCCATTCCCCCCTGTACTATGGGAAGCTTGGAAGTCAAGTTACCAATCTTTAGTTTAGGTAATTCCATTTTATCCTCCTATAAAAAAGTATTAGGCTCTAGCCTAATACCTAGTATATATTCTTTTGTCGCAAATTGAAAGAAAAATCTTGTGGAGAAATAGACCCATGGATTACTACATTTTTAAAACTTAACAGCTTACCTTCCTAAATAACGAATATCCAATTACATAGAAGATAGTCGATGCCAATATTGCCAGTGTAGGTATAGTAAATACTCCCAGCCTTGGCAATAAATATAAAAACAAGTCAGTGAACCTTAAAAACAGTTGGACAATCCTGACCCCCATAAAAATTGAACTCCCAAAGATAAGGATTCCAAGACCTATCCAAAATTTATAGCCGTATCTATATTGGAGGATTCCTATTATATTCATAAAGGAAGCGGTAAATAGAAGTATTGACATAAATACTAGTATGATCATTAGAAAATTAACTATGGGGTTAGAATTCAATTGAAAAGAAATTACCGAATTTACCACCATCTTGTTTACAAATAGCTTATCTATGACTTGCAATATGGCCTGAATTACTGCAAATGTAAAAGATGCAATAAGATTCATGGCTAAAACTGACTTGTAAAAATCCCTCCTTGTAGCACCAAAATTGAGCGCTAGTCTAAAGTTTTCATGGTAGATGACAATTCCATATATTATAAAGAAAATCAAAATCGGCATAATATTTGAACCTGTTATGGAAACTAACTGGCCATTGTGGAATATCCCTATTTGGATTTTTGAATAGAAAAACTTGGTGATGACATAGCCTATTATATTTAGTATTAACAAAATCGTCCAAAATACCGATGCAGTTTTTTTAAAATTGAACAGCTGAAACCTTAAAATTCTACTAGTTGCATCCATTTACATTACCTCCCCTAGTGTACCTTCCGTTAGAAATACAAATAATTTCTGTAAGGGAATAGTGCTTATTTCAATATTCCTAGACCTTATTTCCCTTTTCTCATTTTCTGATAGATTATCGTATATTCCCACTATCATCGTAGACCCTAGTTCTTCCCTGTATAAGATCTTTCTGTTTTTTACAATTTCATTTACTATGTCTCCATTTCCAGATAAAAAGTATGACCTTTCCCTTAGGTTGCTCACTTCGTCCTTCAAGGTGATCATGTTGCTATTTAAGATGATTACCTCCTCAAATAGGTTTGCCAACTCATCTATTAGGTGGGTGGAAATAATCACGGTTCTAGGATTTGTCTCATAATCTTTTAATAGGGAATTATAGAACATATATCTCATTGCAGCATCGAGGCCCAGTGTTGGTTCATCAAATATAGTTAATTTTGCCCTCGAAGCCAGGCCAATTATCAGTCCCACTATGGTTTTATTCCCCGCCGATAGTTTTTGCAGCCTTTTATTTGTATTTAGGTTGAATTCACTAATTAGCTGTTCCTTATAGCTTTCATCCCAGTTTTTGTACATTAGCCTTGCCATTGTAAATATGTCCCTTACTTTTTTGTCCTTACTCGACTCTGGCAGTGGCTTCACCAGGCACATATCCTCTATAGCCTTGGAATTTTCAAAAATCTCTTCTCCCTGGTATTTTATGTCTCCCGAATTTCTTATAAGTTGACTTGATATTAAATTGAGCAGGGTAGTTTTCCCGGCCCCATTTCTACCGAGTAATCCATAAATCTTATTCCCTTCAATATCCAAATTGATGTCTTTTAGTACGAGATTGCTACCAAAGGATTTGTTTAAGCCTTTTATTTCTAGCATCTATCTTCCTCCCCCTAACTTTTTTATATGCTGAATCAGTTCGTCAAATGTGATTTCTAATCTATTGGCTTCCATTAATATTTCAGGCAGCTTCTCCTTTAAAAATGATGCCTGCCTTTTCCTTACAATTTCACTTCGTGCTCCCCTTGAGACAAACATGCCGATACCTCTTTTCTTATATAGGATTCCCTCGTCTACTAGGATATTTAAACCCTTTCTGGCAGTCGCAGGGTTTATCTGATATACCCGAGCAAATTCATTTGTCGAAGGCGATTGTTCCTCTTCCTTGAGGTTTCCCAATATAATGTCGTTTTCAATTATTTCTGCTATTTGTATATAAATAGATTTATCCGAATTTAAATCTAACAAGATTGCACCTCCTTGTATTTGCCTAGTTGGTTAGTTAGTTATGTAACTAAGTATATGTGTTATGGTAGTTTTTGTCAATAGTTTTATGCAATAAAAAAGCCCTAAAGCAAAATGCTCTAAGGCCTAACCAAATCTTTCTCTTTTAATCTTCTCATACATCTTCCTAAGCTCAGATGACATTTTATTTAATTAATCTGTTTAAAAAGGTCCTTAGCATAATTTTCTATATCACTAGGCTTTAGCATATTGTATTTTCCTTTTATTGCTACAAAATAGCTACCAATAAGCTCCTTATCAATAATTCTGTTTGAGTGAGCCTCTGCTGATAATCCTTCTCTAGTCTTTAACCAGGGTCCTTCCTGATGAGTAAATGCTTCCAGGGTCTTTCCGCTATAGCAGCAGAAGTTTTTTACAATGCTATCCAGTATTATTTTCTCTGCGGTGGTCAACAATGATACATCAAAATCTTCTACCTTTTCTATAGGATCAAAACGATAATTTGAGTATCTATTGTAAATTTCGCGATATACCGGACCATGAAGCCAAGCCTCACAATCTTTTTCAATGATAAACTCACCCTCAAAAGCGTAATGAAAACCCTGATTGTAATATAAGGCTTTTTGCAATGCTAAGGGTGTTATATCTTCGCATTTATAGAGCAAATATTGAACAATCAAATCAATTTTTGGTGTAATCCTTCTTTGCTCTCCTAAAATTCTCTCTACTTTTCGCAAGCTTTTTTCAAAAGCCTGTTGTGAGCGAAGGTTGTTTTTATTCTCCTCCAATATTCTTTTATAAAACTTTGGCTCACTATAAACTTTTTGCAGTATATCGGAATATTGTTTGGAAGGCATATCACCGTCATAATATCGGCTAAAGGTCATTTCACCCCATCCTAAAATTAAGGACAAAGGACGTTTTCCAATATCATATTTTAAAGGTATTTCTTTTATCTTTTCTAAAGATATAATATTGTTTTTTTCTCGATATACATCGTATAAAGCTCTTAGATTTCTGTCTGAAAGCTCTGCTACATATACTTCATCGCCACAGGAATTGCAAATAGCCTTTTCTCCCATATATTCATAAGTTTCACCTTTAAGCTTTCCTGACATTCTTTCAGCCTTAATAGTGTAAGCCACATCTTCCCTGCATTTTTCACAAAAAGTAATCCTCCTATCCATTTAAACACCCTCCTTTCTTTTTTAATTAGCGAAACAGATAATCTATCGGTCTATTTCTTTTATGAAAAGATATAATGATTGTTCTGTTTCCATTTTGCCTTTCTATAAGGTTAAATTTAATATAAATATCTATGATTTCTTCAAGATCATCAATATCGTGTAAGGTTATCTGAGGACAGAACACATACAACACTTCATATTCAAAACCTATATTAGTGTTTTGCAATGAATGACAAAGATCTTCCACTTCTAAACTCAATAATATTTCCTTTTGTCTCTGGTTGGTTAAATTATATTCATTTATAAAATCAATATTTTCTTGTCTATTTTCATTTGTAGAAACTATAAATTTGTCTTCCCTAATACAATCCTTCACCTTTTCCAAAAAAGATTTAATTTCATCTTCGGAGTACTTTTGGTTATAGTGTTCACTCATTGCATCACCTCTTTATGATACAATCATACTATATTATATCTACTTGGTCAAGATTTATGCATCAATTAATTCCTTTTTTGTTTAATAAGATTTTCTCAATCTCTTTTAAGCCTTGCTTGTGAAACCTATAAATTGTTCTTACATCATAAAGCAGGTCATCTGCTATGTCTTCCCAGCTTTTATGGTTTATATATCTCATGGCTAGGACCAGTCTTAGGGTATAATCATCTGCTTGGTTTATGTTTTCGATGATTTCTTTCTTAAAGGAAATAAGCTTGTCTATATCTGTGTTTACTTCGTTTTCCAAATCCAATGGATACACTGTATCTTTCTGTTCCACCATTGATTGATTTTGGCTCCCATACATTGGCATAGGATTGTCTTGTAATTCCTGTTATTACCTTAGTTTTCATCTTAAATAACCTCCATAAAATCATTTTTTGCTGTTGATACATTTATTGAATTTCTTTTATCTGACTCCGGGACCAGGGGAGGCTTGACCACGCTGATGGTGACCTTGTGTTTTAGGCTCATATTTTTCTTCTCCTGGTGTAATGGTGTTCTTCGTTCCATCTGCTGAATAGTAAATGTAATCGGTTCTTTTCTTTTGGCTAGTTTTGTAAATTCTTAACATAATTTTTCCCTCTTTCCAGCGAGAAAAAGGGCTTATACTTGACCCCTTAAATAGGAACCAGGTATAAACCCTTATAAATTGAGCACTAAAAAACGGACATTTCCTGTCCGCTTTGATTTGAGTTTATTCTATTTTTATTTATGTTTTTCGACTTTTATAAGCTTTCTGCTCCATGTTCTTTTAAGAAGGAACGTCCAGCCGCCATGTGCATTGCCTCCTTTTCAACTTACCCTCTCAGAAGGACAAATCTATTTATTATCTAAAGCATTCTTTTCCATCTTCTTTATAGTTTCCAAATAGCTTTTTTCGACCTCTGTTAATGTTTTGCTCTGGAATTTTCTATATTCTTCTTGGGCCTTGTCCATAGCTTGTTGATGGCTTATACTCCCAGCATTCCCTAGAAGCTTCTCTCCTGTCGATGATAATATAGCATCAAGATGAGAGATATAGTCCTTCATGTACATAGGTTTTTTTCTCAAGCAATTCCTTCCAATAATCTCCGCCACCAAGTTCTTTCAATCGAGCGTCATTTAAGGTAAATCCCTTAATCATATATTCCTTTAGCCGCTCTGTTGCCCATATTCGGAATCTAGTCGCAACAGATGATTTTATTCTATAACCTAAAGAAATTATCATATCCAAATTATAATATGTAATATTTCTTTTAACTTCTCTATTACCCTCTTTTCGAACCTGTCGGAATTCCCGACAAGTTGAATCTGGATCCAATTCACCTTCTGAATAAATATTTCCAATATGCTCAACTATATTTGTCCTTGATGATTGAAATAGCTCAGCCATTTGCATCTGAGTCAGCCAGATTGTTTCATCTTCTAGTTTTACATCTATGTGGGTCAGTCCGTCTTCAGATTGATAGATAATCACTTCACCTTTTCTCCGTTCCTCCATGGTCAGGCTCCTTTCAAGATATAATTATAAAAACTCGCTTAATTTCCATTATCTCTAATATTCTGTTATTTGTAAACGGTTAATAATCACATGTAATGGACCGAAAATAATAGCGGCCATTTTGGCCGCATAACTTAATGTGATTATTCAATTTTAATTCTTCATTTTAACCCAATTCATACTTAATCTTTTCCTCTGGGAAATGGTAGTACTCTAGATAATTGTCTCTTTGAAGTCTACCTATTAAAATAAAAGGTGGGATATTCAATTTGTTAGAAAACCTCCTAATACTAGGCAAAGAATAGTCCCCTCTTCGAACATATTCATCATATGCCCTAGCATCAATTAAAGTATTAGAAGCGAAGCCATCTGCTTTCTCCTCTATTTCATCATCATTAGGTTCATAATCAATGAGTTTATCTTTAATATCCCCATTTAATATATGCCCTATTTCATGAAATAAGGTAAACCAAAAAATATCCGCAAATTTACGTCTATTTGTCATCGTCAAAGTTAAAGTATCATCTAAATTTCTCTTTATTACTCCTTGGATAGGCGCACCTTTAAAATGTTTAACTATAGAAAACTTAATACCACACTCAGCCATATAGCCTTTGATAGCACCTTCAATTTCAGTTTCGTCCTTAAACATTAGTCTTTTTATGTCAGAATGAATAATAAATTCACGGGATAATCCATTCAATTTTCTGTCCATGATAATCCATCACCCCATTATCATTTGAGTACTCTATTTTCACACCCCACATCCCACCTTATATTGAATGTTATATGATTAACTTAACCACTTGGTTAAGTATATTTTATATTATCTTGATTGTTTTTGCAAGTGCTTTACTGCAAGTGTAGCTATATGCTATCTTCTAGGCCAGTTGGATATGTGTTTCCCGCAGGTATGCTCCATGGCGAATATTTTATATTGGGATCAACACTTATCGGGTTGCGATATGGCGCAAAATCATATGGACTTTTCCCGAAAAAAGACCAGCATCCCGTTAAGTGCGTGGAAACCCAATCCGTTTCTTCCCAATCTAGTTGATCCTTATAGGTAACGGAACAAGACCATATCCGCACCTCCCCAATCATTCCGGAAAAAGCGTTATAGTCTTCCTGCCACTGGTCGCTTCCTCCTAGCAACAGCCTTAGACTGTTATTGATATTTAGACCTGCCCAACGATTTGTCCGGGACGTCGCTGTCACTTTATCGAAATCAACATAGATGCTCAGTTCACTGTTTTGGCGCGTGCCAAGAATATGGTGCCAGTTCCCATCCAATACGCGGGTTGGGACTGTGTTTATTTCGTAGAAGCCAAAACCGTCATCCGTCGCCAGCTTAATATGACCTTCGGGCTTCAGCACTAATAAGAATCCACCGTTTCCATATCCGCCATCGCCGCCTTTTCTGGAAATGATGGTCCCAGGGACAGAGGTATTGACCCAGGCTTCAACTGTGAAGTCGTTGGTTCCAAAATTGTAGCCCGCGTTGGCCGCGGCATAAGGTTTTGGCAGACTGGGGTTGAGGTTCAGAGCATATCGGTTTGTATCCATTGGATAATGTTTCGTTAAAGCTTGAACCACCTCTGTTTCTGGATACCCCGCAGCAAGCATAGCCCTTTGCAATACATCTTTTCCCGCCAGCGGATGCGAAAACTCCTTTAAAAGTATTTGAATGACGGCATCCGCTGTTACTGATTTGAAAAAAATGTGCAGCGATCTGGCACAGTCATCAATGCTGTAATTTGAGGTGTGCATATTGTGACACATTTCCTCAGGCGTTATTTGAGGATCTTTCCCCAATAACAAGCGGCAAAAATCTACAGCGTCCATTTTATTAGTCATATCCATGCCCCCTTTTTCTTGCAAAAATTACACTTGTTTTCGTTCAATAACCGTAAAGTTTGTCACTCCACAATGGAAATCGGAAAAGAGATTGAGTAATCATTGGCGTCCAAAACGGCCGTAAGCGTAAAATTATAGCTAGCTGGAGATGTGCCTGCCAGCCTTAACTGTAAATAAAACTCGTCCGCTTCAAGTAAATATTCAGGCGTTCCAATCGTTTTGGTTTGTGCCGTTGGTGAAATAGACCACTTTAGTTTAGATGTATGACTGTTATTTGCCCCATAAAAAGCAAGTGGGTTGCCAACAGAAAAGATATAGCGTCCATCTTTTGTGGGGTATGGATTTGGGAAAGGATAGTCATACAAAACAAAGGTATTTTTTAAATAAGGGCACATTTTTTTCGCACTAAATTCCCAGGTGTTTTTTAAATCCCACCCCAACAATGCGTAAACTGCAGATGAAAGCAATTGGGAGGCAGATTTTACAGCTTCTCCGGAAGGCGTCAGGGTGTGTTCGCAAACAATTCCTTCATAAGCGACACATGAGCTGCTTGGCTTTGATGAGATACGCATAGAAGAAGTTCCCGATATCTTGGCACATACACATACACACGCTAAAACACTGGCTGGCGTGCCTGAAACACCTGAGGCAATGCCAATCGCCGCACCGGTGGCCGATGTAACACTTCCTGCTACATAACAATTTTTAACGATAGCACCCGCCGCCTGATTCAAAGCGATACCGGCTGCGCCCGCTAAACCGGAGATAGCCGCAGATACCCGAACATTAGCAACCGTGCCACTGTTATGATGAATAACGACCCCTGCACCTTTTCCACTAGAAGCACCATAAGTGCCATTTATATTTACGTCATTTATATTGGCGCTACTATTAACCGCAATGCCGGCTGCATTGTTTTTCGCTCTTGCCTCAAGGTTTACACTTACTTTTGAGACAGCCCCGCCAAGGTTTTCCGCTATGCCTGAAATCGAGTCGCCAGTGACACTTCCCGTTGCCGTAACATTTGAAATCGAACAATTGCCTGCGAGTGAATACGCCACCGCGCCATAGGCGGCTGCGTTTGTTACCGTAATATCCACCCTACAGTCGGATACCGTGACATCTTCGCCACTGAGAAACAGTCCCCCAAAATTGGCGCCGCCAGCATCGTATTTTCCTGACACGTCACAATTGCGGACATAGCCACCTTTTGAAATGGTCTTGGCTAACCCGCCGCAATCATTTTTATTCCCAGTCACATTGTCAAAATCCATTTTCAGCTTGGTCACATTTTCTAAGCTATGGACTTCTTCAAATAAAGCGTTGTCGGTCAAAGCCGCATCTTCAATCCGCAGGTAAGAGTTGCCCGACATGGGACCCGAAAGCACTGCGCCGCTGCAACAGCAGGTAGCTAGCTGCATTTTCCCGCAATACTGTTTAATGAGCCAGCCAATGGTAACAAGGGCTGCAGTTGTCGTAAACGCAGTAGCCACACAAGTCGAAGTGTCAAATGTAAAAGGTCTTTCCAAAATTTTTTCTGCTTTTCCGGTGGCTAGCGTAATTTTGTGTGTATCATCATAGATTACAATCCTAATCTCTGTGCAAGCGTAGGCATCATCCCACGCATCTTTATAGAGCCTAAACCCACTAATACGCCAATTGCCGGCCCCGTCTACCGTAGCACCCCCAGGGTCTGCGTTATTGGCCGTGACGACTATTTTTGCTCCCGGTACCGGAAAGGACCCACTTATGTCAACGGCATTAGAATCAGTGACATTGCCCAAGGTACAGCGATAGGTGCCTTCTTCAAATGGCGGCAGTTTAAACCGGAAAGCCTTTTTCATCGCAAAGCTCCCGGCTCCTACGATGCAGGTAATATACCCACCAACTTCATCTTTTGTTGAGGTATTGATAATCCCCAGCGATGAGCCAGCCTGATACTTTTTAACGGTCGCTAAAATGAATGGCGAGGACGGCATATACTTATCCGCTTCCACGGGCTCTACGCGCCATTCAAATGGCTGTTTTTTACAGGTTGTGGGTAAATCAATCCTCGCATCCATGCATTGCGGAAGCGTGACTGCATCATACGCATCTTGTATAGCCGCCCCCGCCGCGCCGCTATTTTTCATTAAGGCATAAAGCGCCACATTGCCATATTTTTTGCTCATGACCGATATATCCTCATCATTGACATAGCAAGTATCGGGGAGCAGTTCGATATTTTGAAACGGGTCATAAGAAGGATTCAAAGGAAGTGGATAATGATGAACCTCTATGGGAGCATAAGCATTTCCGTATGTATAAGCTGTATAGGTGCATTCCAAAGTAAAATCGGTGCCTACAGCCCCGATTTCCTGAGGTATCGGCAGCGCTACGGCATGGTATCCTGCATAATGTAAATCGATACCTGTCAAAATCTCTGTTTGTACATCGCCGACTATCACACTGACATCTGCGACACATGGTGAAAAGTTAAACAATCCCACATGAGTTAAGCTTTCCCCATCGGTTTCAGTTTGATATTTGACACTGAAATCGATAAACGGCGTCCCTCTGCGGTTTCTAATGACGCTTTGCGCGCCAAATCCGGCCCTGGCATAAACCTTGTCGGGCATTTCCCAAAAATCTTCAATTACATCGGTTACGCATGCGCAAGAGCCCATGTTGGCATCTTCATAAGAAAGCCAAAAGGTGCCGTCCCATTTGGGCGTCGCGCCATGACTGTTGCGGCAGAGGAAGGCTCCATCTGAACGAGGTAAATACTGGAAAAGGGCGGCCTTAAAATTGCTTTTGGGATAATTGTCGTCCCATCCGATAATAGACACGGCGTGGTGACCATATTTGATGTCGTCAGCATCAATAAGAGATTCTTCCGGACTATAGTAAGACTGTATTTTATTGCCGCTAATATCGATCTGCTGATTCATAAACTCATCAGGGTTCCACAGCAAGCTGATGGAGACGGACGAATAGTTTTCTACCCGGTCTTTGACATTGTTGATAAAGTTTAAACAAGGCGGTGAGCCAAACGGATCAGTTAAAAATTCATATCCGCTCACATAATAGCGTTTTTCTTTTTTCAAACCAATTTCTATTGAGCGTGCTGTAATACTATCTAAAGAAATTTCAGGTGGCCGAGGGTCAGTTATTTCGGCAACGGCGGAATTGCCCCGTGCAAAATAAGCCGCTGCCAATAGCTTGTTGCCGCTATAGCTACATGCCGTGTTTGGGCGATCCCGCGGGCGGGGAATTTTCCCTCGCGCGTTTTTTTTACTACCGGCCGGATCCAGATCAAATATGTCATAAGTAAAATGGGTTTCTGAGTAGGTGGCGTAGTCATCTGTATTGGCAGGAACCTTTCCGTGGATTAGCAAATAAGTCTCAAGAGAACAGATGGCTGCATAAATCCAGCAATTTGAAGTGAATTGTGTTTTTACCGGCGTTAAATGTTTGGGGTCAATCTGGTATTTGGGGAGAAACGTCGCTTTTACCGGCTTTTCAATCCTTTCATCATATTGGATTTCATAGTCGGTCAGGATATCATACCCATCGGAAAGTGCGTCTTGTTCTACCGCAGGTAAGGCCCAAAAATTATTTTTATCCACTTACATCACCTCCGTTAATTTGAGTAGGGAGCTAGACACTACGTTATACGAATATACAAAAGCAAGATGCGGTGAACCATTGCATCTTGCCCATGCCTTATTAATTCGATGTTTTGGCTTGGAAAAGCCTGCTGATTACTGGAACAAGTTGCTAGGTAGTGTCAAGTACCCAACCCCTACAAATATTTAGAATTCCTTTTAACAAGATTACCAGAAACTAACTTCAAGAGCAAGCCAAGCACACTAGATTTAATAATGCCTTGGGATGAATTAATTCAAACAACATGTAAAGCAAATTAAAACCCCACAGGGATATCATACCGATATCCCTGTCATTTTACTATGCATCTGTTATTGGATACTTACTTTTAATCTTCAATGGCTCTTTGCATATGGGGGTTTTGTGGTTTGTTTGCCTTGTTTGATTTACTAATTAGCTCTCTGTTACTGTAACTCCCTGTGTTGCTACAGCTCCAGCTTCATGAGTTGCGGTTCCTTTTACTCTGATTTGAATTTCAGTAACTGTTGAGGTTAATTCTGTGATATCTCCTGCTGATAAATCTGCCCAATCGGTTCCAGCGTTAACTGAATACTCATAAGCGTCATTCATGTTTGAACCAATGGTTACTGTAATTTTCTCTTCGCCACCTACAACTAGAATTTCGTTGTTGGCATCACTTGCACTACCAACTACTGCTGGTGCTCCAGGCCCGTCTGCTTTAGCGATGGTACTTGATGCTGTTCCTGTAATGGTGCCTGTCTCTACTGAGCTGGTTACGTCTACTGTGATTGTTTGACCAATATCGTCTGCTACTGTTGTGTATGTGCTTGCACCTGTCCCAATATCTGTTGCTCCACGCTTCCACTGATAGCTAAGCGTTCCTGTGTTACCTGTTAATGAGCTAACATCTGCTGTTAATTCTTCACCAAACTTTAGAGTTCCTGTGATGGTTACTGTTCCACCTAGGGCTCCTACTGCATCTGTTACTGTAACTCCCTGTGTTGCTACAGCTCCAGCTTCATGAGTTGCGGTTCCTTTTACTCTGATTTGAATTTCAGTAACTGTTGAGGTTAATCCTGTGATATCTCCTGCTGATAAATCTGCCCAATCGGTTCCAGCGTTAACTGAATACTCATAAGCGTCATTCATGTTTGAACCAATGGTTACTGTAATTTTCTCTTCGCCACCTACAACTAGAATTTCGTTGTTGGCATCACTTGCACTACCAACTACTGCTGGTGCTCCAGGCCCGTCTGCTTTAGCGATGGTACTTGATGCTGTTCCTGTAATGGTGCCTGTCTCTACTGAGCTGGTTACGTCTACTGTGATTGTTTGACCAATATCGTCTGCTACTGTTGTGTATGTGCTTGCACCTGTCCCAATATCTGTTGCTCCACGCTTCCACTGATAGCTAAGCGTTCCTGTGTTACCTGTTAATGAGCTAACATCTGCTGTTAATTCTTCACCAAACTTTAAAGTTCCTGTGATGGTTACTGTTCCACCTAGGGCTCCTACTGCATTTACAGTAATCGCTTGATCAACTGTCTGACCGCTGTCTGTATGAGTAATTGTTACCTTGATATCTGTAGTTGCTAACACATCATCATCTTCAGGAGATGTTGTCAGCCCTTTTGCACCAAATTGAGCAAAGGCTACATCTTCTGGATCACCTACATCATAGGTTAAGATTACTTCTAAGCCTGCTAATTCTAGATTTTCACCTTCTGTATATACTACCTTTGTTGGTGCTTTCTTTATTGCTATACTAGTTACTACTGCTGGCTTTGTTCCATCTTTCTTCTCACCATCAAACCAATCTGTAGCTCCCCCAAGTTGACTTACCTTTTGGTCAACCTCTGCTTGAGTTGCTTCTGCATTATCTCTAACACTTTCTGCAGGTCCGATTACATCCCCAGAATAAATATCAAATACGTCTTGTGTTACCCATTTTTTGTCTTGAGGGACATCTGTTCCGTCCTCACTTACTAATACACTATCTCTATTTGTTTCAGCAGCTGCTATTGCTGCGATTAAAGCAGATTTGTCCACTGGCTTTAATCCATTTTTCTTAGCATCATTAAACGTATTGGTTGCTACTTCAAGATCTGCTACTGCATCGTCAACTTCCTCTTGTGTTGCATCACCTTTATCCCTAATTACAATTGCAGCATCTATTGCTGTTTGATAGTCAGTCTTATCTTGAGCAGTAACCCAGTAATTACCAGGTTCTATTTCTAATCCATCCTCGCTCACACCTACTGAGTCTCTATTTGCTTCAGCAGAAGCAATATCATCCTCTAAGAACGACTTGTTAACTACTCCACCACTATCGCTGATTGTAAATGACAAAGTTTCCGTCCCATAACCAGCCTTAGTAAATGCTATAGTGTATGAATCAGCAGCTAATTGAGCATCTGGTGTAATGGAATAGTCTTCAAAGTCATTATTAAATGTAAATGTAACATCGCCATCACTTGAATCTTTGAATGTAAAGTTTTCTGCTGCAAGTTCTGTTATTTCTTTCACTGTAGGATCTGCATCAGGCCCATATCTGAAGATTTCAAACAATACAAATTTAATTACCTCATCTGAAGACCCATCATTATCCATATGGAGGGCTACAGGTTTCGGATCAGGTGCCGCAACAAATGTTATTGTCTCTACCTTAACACCAGAAGCAGTATAGCCTGCTCTCGTTGCAAAAGCTTTAATGGTTGTTGTTGCTGTGATGTTTAAAGGAGCACTATATACATCAGATCCCGTTGTTGGCTCACTACCATCAGTGGTATAATAAATTGTTGTTCCATTTGATGATAGTGCCACGTTTACAGTGTTACCTTCGTAAACATCACCTGTTACATCTACTGCTGTACCGTCAACATCAACTGTTGCTGTTATACTAATAGCACTTACACTAGGTGGTGTATAACTTCCGCCGCCCCCATCTGATGATCCGCCACCAGTACCTGTCGATGTAGCTGGAGCCTTGGGTGCTGTTCCACTATCTTTTACTTGTCCACCTTCTACCTTCTTTGGCTCCTGACCTTTCTCTACCTTCTTATCATTTACTATTACATCCTCTTTGGCATTTAATGTCTCTATGTCCCCTTTTGCCTCTATTACTATTTCACTGCTCAATACATCTAAGGAGACTATGGCTGCACCTTTCTCAACCACTACTTCTATTTTTCCATCTAATTCTACAATTTTTATTTCTGTTCCGTCATTTAATTGTAATTTTACTTCATTTGACGTTTTTACCGATTCTACTGAGGTCTTTTCAAATACTACCCTAATTTTCCCCTCAGCCTTATCGACTACTACCTTGTTTAACTTTGAATTCATTATAACTATGGAGTTTTCTCCTCCACCTTTTATGTTCATTTCTCCCTTTACTACTACATTGTCAAGTCTAACATCTCCGTCGCCTATTCCTTCTGTCAAATAAAGGTTGCCTTCTATGGTCATATTTTTTAATTCTACATCTCTTGTGTTTATAACCATATTGCCTTCAACATCTGTTTCATAACTTCCTTTTTTGTTTACTATTTCACCTGAGATATTTTTAAGCATTTGTACTACTTCTGCCCTAGTTATTTCTCCCTTTGGCCTCACTGTCTTATCTGGGTATCCTCTTAGATAACCGTTTTTCACTAGCCCTCCAAAGACGGCCCTTAGGTCTTTTGGTATGGAGCCATAATCTGCAAATACCTTTGCTGCTTCGCTGTCCTCTTCTACACTAAATATTAAACCTAGTATCTTTGCTACTTCTGCTCTGGTAATATTTGCATCAGGCTTTAATAGCTCTGCCTCTTCAATGTATTTTGCCCCTACAGCTTTTTGTACATGCTCATAGTACCAAGCACCTTCTACAACATCTTCAAAACCGATTTTTGTCTTTGCTGTATACCCCATCAGCTCATTTACGACTTTGTAAAATTCTGCCCTAGTCATGTTGTTTTCTGGTCTAAATGATCCATCAGGATATCCATGAATTATGCCTTTTTCTACCATGTACTCTACTACGTCTTCTGCCCAGTGTTTTTCTGTATCAATCACTTGCCCAAAGGCCGTTGTGGTACTGGATAGAATAAGCACTAAAGCGACTAATAACGACAGCTTTTTCTTCATAAAAATCCTCCTCCTTAGGAAACTTATTATTTAGAATAATCATACCACATATGCTAATGGAGTACAACATCAATATGCCCACAGCCTATCCCTTGTAACAGTTTTTCTAAATACACACAAAAATAATGCCCTGGCAAATTGCCAGGGCATTATTTTATCTTATAATCCTATAATCCTAGTAGTTTATCAATATTTACCTTGTCAAATCCTACAATAATATTTCCATTGATATCTAGCACAGGTACTCCCTGTTGTCCAGATTTCCTTACCATTTCCATAGCCTTGTCATAGTCCTTGGCTACATCATAATCTGTAAAGGAAACATTGTTGGAAGCAAGGTATTCTTTTGCTTTGTTACACCATGGGCATGATGGTGTTGAATACACGATTACTGACATTCTCTCCCCTCCTTCTCGTCAAAACAACATACCCCAGTAGGGTATCTGTCTCTTTATATACCCACTTTTTTTTGCTCTAATCTCTTTTTTACATCTTTTTTTATACTTCTCTTCTCCAGTTTTTTGGAGCCAGTAAGGCAATTATGGTAAATAACTCTAGTCTGCCTAGAAGCATTAGTAGGGAGAAAAACACCTTTGTGATTTGGCTATATCCATTGAAGGTGCTGCTAGGTCCTACAAAGCCAAGTCCAGGCCCTATATTGCCCAAGGTAGCTGCCACTGAGCTCATTGAACTTACTAAGTCCACCCCCTCCATGCTTACTAAAATAGTGGATATTGCAAATATTATTATATACAGGCCCGTAAAACTGTATATTCCTGCTATGGTTTCATTTGGCAGTATTCTGCCATTGAGTTTGACTGGCCTCATTGCCCTTGGATGAAATATCTTGAGGACTTCCCTCTTAATTAATTTCAATGTAATTAAAATCCTAACTACCTTCATTCCCCCAGCCGTGGAACCTGCACTTCCGCCTATAAACATTAGTAGCAGAAGGATGGCCTTGCTAAAGCTGGGCCACAAATCGAAATCCACTGTAGAGTACCCCGTAGTCGTCATTATGGAACTCACTTGAAAGAAGGAGTCCCTAAAGGCAAGGTCTATATGGGTATAAGTGGTCCTATATAGGTTTAGACCAATGGACACTACTGCTAGTATGATAATTATAAGGTAGAGCCTTAATTCTTCGTCACGCAGCATCTCCTTGAACCTTCCCTTGAAAATGGAATAGTATATGGAGAAGTTTACCCCAGATAGGACCATAAATATACCTATTACCAGATGAATATAGGTGCTGGGATAGGCCCCTACAGATGTATTTTTTGTTGCAAATCCCCCTGTGCCCACAGATCCAAAGGTATAGACTAGAGATTCAAAGAGGCTCATGCCTCCTAACTTCAAAAGTACTACCTGTATTATGGTAATGCTCAGGTAGGTCCCATATAGGATTTTTGCTGTGTCCTTTATTCTAGGGGCTATTTTCCCTGCTATGGGTCCCGGACTTTCTGCCTTAAATATTTGAAATCCCCCTATGCCCAAGGCAGGTAGCAGGGCCAGGGTAAATACCAGTATGCCCATTCCGCCGATCCAGTGGGTAATGGACCTCCAAAATAATATACCCATTGTCAGTCCTTCCACATTGGCTATTACCGTAGCCCCTGTGGTGGTAAAGCCAGATACTATCTCAAATACTGCATCTATATAGGTTGGCGTAGATCCTGAAATATAAAGGGGCAGAGCCCCGAATAGAGATACTAGGAGCCAGCCTATGGACACTATGGCTAGGCCCTCCTTGGCATTAATAGACTTGACCCTAGTCTTTCTCATTGCAAATATTATCCCCAAAGCCAAGGTTACAATTATGGTTATCAAAAATCCATACAGGTCTTCCTGCCTCGTGTATAAGGATATAAACAAGGAGGGCAACATAAATATGGATTCCACCATTAATATACTACCTAAGACCTTTAGCACGATGCCAGAATTCACTTAAGACCCCTCCCTTTTGATACTTGAAGAATTGTTTGAGGGTTGGCATATCGTCTGTTAAGGAAAACACTACGATTCTGTCGTTGGCCTCTAGGACAGATTTTCCATTGGGTATGGTTACCTTGCCATTTCTGACTATTACTCCTATTATTATGCCCTGGGGTAACTTTAGTTCCTCCAGGCTCTTTCCTATTACGGTTAAATTTTTGTCCAGTATGATTTCTGTTACCTCTCCGTCGCCGCCTATTAGGAGGGAAACAGCCACAATTTTACCGCCTCTAATGAACTTCAGTATATGGCTTACGGTAATATAAATGGGATTTAGGGCAGCGTCAATACCCAGCCTATCTATTATTTTAGTATAGTTCTCCCTGCTGATTTTTGACACAGCTTTGGCTACGCCTAATTGCTTAGCCATCAGGGCCATGAGGAGGTTCTCTTCATCAAAGCCTGTGGCTCCTACAAATGCATCCATGGAGGATATCCTCTCCTCCTCCAACAGGTGTATGTCTGTTCCATCGCCGTGTATTATGAGGACATCTCCCAGGGCCTCTGATAGTTCCTGGCATCTTTCCTTCTCCTTTTCGACTAGGGTGACGGAGATATTTGCCTTGGACAGCTTCTCTGCCAGGTAAAAGCCTATATTGCTGCCACCCAATATCATTACCTTCTCCACTTCCTTTTTGGTAATGTCCTGGCTTATTCTATGGTTCAACTTTTCGATATCTGTCGTCTTTCCTATGACATATATGGTGTCATTGACTAGGAGTTCTGTGGAACCATTGGGCACTATAATGCTGCCCTCCCGGGATATAGCTGTAATCAGCAATCCCTTGAAGTCTTCCAGATCCCTAATCTCTTTTCCGACAAATTCCTCCATATGTTCAATATTGAAGTCTACCATTTGGACCTTGCCCCCTGCAAAGTCCCCGGAGTAAAAATTGTAATTTTTCAACAGGTATTTTTCTATGGACTGGGCAGTTGCCAAATCGGGATTGATTATATAATCTATTCCCATCTCAGTCTTGATAAAGTCCAGTTGTTTCATGTATTCAGGATTTCTAATCCTCGCTATGGTTTTTTCGCAGCCCAGCTTTTTTGCTAGGGAGCAAATCAGGGTATTGGTCTCGTCGCTATCTGTAGATGCCACCAGGAGATTATAGTGGCCTATACCCAATTCTTTTAGTATGCTAATATCTATACCATTGGCAAGTACTGTCAATACATCTAGCTGCTCATTTACTGAATTCAGCACCTTTGGATTGCTGTCTATTACTGTTACATCTAAATTTTCCATTACCATAGACTCTGCCAACTTATATCCAAGTTTTCCAGCGCCTACTATGATTACCTTC
>JBBAEY010000040.1:0-20366 GCA_041655755.1 Tissierellaceae bacterium | reverse complement strand
GCTTCTTCAAACTTTGAACTAGGCGGATCGTTTTAATCAATTTATCAATATGCCATTTGTCCTATAATAAAATTATATCAAAACTATAGCTCAATTTCACTTATTTTTTTCACCCTTCGTTCATGCCTTCCCCCAGCAAACTCTGCACTTAACCAGGCAGACACGATTTCCAGGGCCAGATCCTTGCCTACCACCCTGCCCCCAAGGGCCAATATATTTGCATCATTGTGTTCCCTGCTCATTCTTGCAGAATAGGTATCTCCACATAGGGCACACCTAATTCCCTTTACCTTGTTGCAGGAAATAGAAATCCCAATACCAGTACCACATATTGCTATGCCCCTATCAACTTCCTTGGCTACCACTGCCTCTGCAAGTTTTTTGCCGTAATCGGGGTAGTCCACTGAATCCAAGGAATAGGTACCATAGTCTATACACTCTACACCTATGCCATCTAAATAGTCCCTTATATATTCCTTTAGTTCAAAACCGCCATGGTCACTGCCTATGCCAATTTTCATCCTTCTTCCTCCTTTTAGTCATCTACTATAAGTTGTGACTTTTAATTATTTGTAGTATTGCTTGTTGAATTGCATCCCTTGTATGCTCGTATACATACAAACTCTTTCCATAGGGATCTGCTAGATCCTTTTCTACACCATAGGCATAGTCGAGTAAGGTAAATATCTTGTCCCTATGCTCTGGATAAGTGGACAATAAATAATCCTTGTGGGAAGCAGCCATGGTCAATATAAGGTCCGCTTCCTCAACCATAGACTCATCTATCTGCATAGACTGATGATTTAATATGTCCACTCCCATATTCTTCATTGCCTCAATGGCATGTTTTGACGCCTTGTCTCTGCTAAAAACATTAATCCCAGCAGATCTAACGGCAATATTGCGATTTTCCCTTGCAGCTATGGACCTTAAAATCCCCTCTGCCATGGGACTCCTACAGGTATTTCCAGTACAAACAAATAAAATATTCATCAATTCCTCTCCCTAGACATCTATTATCTTTCCTGACGCCGCCTTCATCATCCTATTCATAATGGCCGTACCTAGGCCGGACAAATCTACGCCCTCGGCTAAGATTATATCCACATTCTTCTTATCTAATAGCCTTAGGACATTAAATAGCCCTCTCCCTATGCTATCTTTTTTCTCCCTGCTGCCCATGGAAATAATATAGCCTTCACTATAAAGGTCCCTGGTCTCATCGGTGCAGATAATCCCAACCCTTCTTCCCATGTCCTCATATATTCTAGTATTGTCTATTATGGCCCTGACAATACTATTTACCTCACCACTATATACTATCATCTCTGCCCTTGGGGCATAGTGCCTATATTTTTGGCCCGGAGATTTTGGTACCTGCCCCTGGTCCTCCCTTATTATACTTGAATCCATGGCTATATTGGGAATTATCTCTACTAGGTCCTCCCTTGTCACTCCACCTGGCCTAAGTATCATAGGCAGATCAACTGACAGGTCCAGGACCGTTGACTCCAGACCAAGGCCTGTCTCTCCCCCGTCAATTATCATGTCAATCTTCCCATCTAGGTCCTCTATTACATGCTTGGCTGATGTAGGGCTTGGCCTGCCAGAAAGATTGGCAGAAGGTGCTGCTATGGGGGTATTGGACTGTCTGATTAATTCTAGGGCTATTTTGTTTTCAGGCATCCTAAGGGCCACTGTATCCAAGCCCCCTGTGATTATATCTCCTACTAGCTGAGACCTCTTGAACAAGAAGGTAATTGGACCCGGCCAAAAGCTCTCCATACAAGTCTTCCCTATGGCCGGTATTTCCGCTACCAATTCCTCTACCTGTTCTAGCGAATGGACGTGGAGGATAAGGGGATTGTCCTGGGGTCTGCCCTTGGCAATAAATATCTTCTTTACTGCTTCCTGATCCAAACCGCTGGCCCCCAGCCCATATACGGTCTCTGTAGGAAATGCCACCAGGCCCCCAGCCCTTATTATTTCCACTGCCTCCCCTATTAGGTCCTGATCTATCTTCTTTTCATCTATTTTTATAATTCTAGTTTCCATTTTCTTCCCCTTTGAATTTATCTATTGGTTTTGCTCCTATTATTATATATTATTATCTCCCATTTAACAATTTGATATATGCCTTTTAAGCAATTTATCTATCTATTTAGATGCATTGGACTAGAAAAACCTAGCCACATAGTAAATGTCGCCATATAGGAGAAAGGTTAATAATTGATATGGGCCTGTCATATCTATTAATGGGGGGGATAAAAGTGAATGAAATAAAAATAGGTATAATAGGTCTATTAGTGGGTCTAGTAGGGACGGGTATAGGGGCCTTGTTCGGCATATTTGTAAAAAAGACAGATAGGATACTGGGATTTCTCCTAGGTTTAACCAGTGGTTTTATGATGTTTATAGCCAGTTTTCACCTCTTTCCTGAGGCCTTTTATCTAGGAGGAATTCCCATAGTAGTCTTGGGCATAGCCCTTGGACTGCTTATCATAATACTTTTGGAAAATATAATTGACAGGGCATCTGGGTACGCCAATCTAAAGACAGGTATAATCCTAGGTCTAAGCATAGGGATACACAATTTCCCAGAGGGGCTTGCCCTAGGCTCTACCCTTGTAGGTGCAAGGGACTTCGGTCTTGTCCTTACTCTGGCAATGCTGGTCCACAATATACCTGAGGGCATTTCCATGTCCCTGCCCCTCAGTATGAATCGGTTAAATCCATGGAAGGTCCTTTTCCTTACCCTTGCCGCAGGTGCCCCAACTGGTTTAGGGGCGTTTTTAGGTGCCTATTTGGGCAGTATTTCCAATGAAATAATCTCATTTTGCCTGGCCCTGGCAGGAGGGGTCATGCTTTACATAGTCTGTGATGATTTGATTCCAATGGGAAAAACCCTTCACAAGGGAAGGGTTTCAAGTGTCGCTGTCATTATGGGTTATGTATTGGGAATAATCCTTTATTTTAAATAGTTATTCGGCCTTGCTGCCATTGGACTTTAGCAGATACCTAATATATTGATGGGGCCTGTATAAAATAACTCTGGGCCCCGAAAAGCTCATTACTCTCTTGATTTTCTCCTTCATTTCAGGGCGGTAACAATGGGTTTTGCATTTTTTGCAGGAGGGTTTGCTCTCCCCATACCTGCAATTAGTCAATCTCTTAGCTGCATAGTCATAGAGTTCCTGACACTCTGGACACTTGTCCAGACCCAACTTGTGTTTCCTTTCGCAGTATAAGTCTATCATGAATCTAAGAATCCTCTTATCCTTTTCAATTCTAGACATGGATTTCACCCCAATTATTCACTTAATTTTGCCGCCTGATCCGATGTGGTCAAGGCGTCAATCATTTCATCTATATCTCCATCTATAAAGGCATTCAGCTTATATAGGGTAAGGTTAATCCTGTGGTCAGTTACCCTGCCCTGTGGAAAATTATATGTCCTAATCCTTTCTGATCTGTCTCCGGAGCCTACCTGCCCCTTCCTTTCCTCTGCTATTTCAGCAGCCTGATCCGTTAGCATCTTGTCAAATAGCCTGGTCTTTAGGATCTTCATGGCCTTTTCCCTATTTTTTATCTGACTTCTCTCGTCCTGACAAGCGACTACTATTCCCGTAGGCAGGTGGGTAATCCTAACAGCCGAATCTGTGGTATTTACGTGCTGTCCCCCTGCTCCTGAAGACCTATAAATGTCAATCTTTAAATCCTTCTCCTGAACTTCTATATCCACATCTTCTGCCTCTGGAAGTACCGCAACGGTAGCTGCAGATGTGTGTATTCTACCACTGGCCTCTGTCTCTGGAACCCTCTGTACCCTATGGACCCCCGATTCAAACTTCAACCTGCTGTAGGCTCCCTTGCCATTAATCATAAATATTACTTCCTTGAAGCCCCCAATGCCTATTTCGTTGGCACTCATGATTTCTATCTTCCACCTATTTCTCTCGGCATACCTAGAATACATCCTAAAGAGGACACCTGCAAATAGGGCCGCTTCATCTCCGCCTGTACCGCCCCTGATCTCTATGATGACATTCTTATGGTCATTTGGGTCCTTTGGTATGAGCAATACCTTCAATTCCTCACCTATGGATTCAAAGGCGCTTTCCAGATCCTTGATTTCATCCTTTACCATTTCCTTCATCTCGTCGTCCAGTTTTTCCCTTAGCATCTCCTTTGCCTCTTCTAGGGATTCTGTAACCTTGGCATACTCCCTATACTTAAATACAATGGGTTCTAGCTCTGCGTGTTCAATCATCAATTTCTGCCAGTTTTCTCTGTCATTAATGACCTGGGGGTCAATTACCTTCTCACCCAGTTCATTATATTTTTCCTCAATGGAAACTAACTTGTCTAACATAATTTCACTCCCAACTTAATTTGCCTTATACTTATTATATACAAGAGCCCCAACAGCTCCAATTACAACCATCAAAATAGGGCTAAGATTTAAAAATACAATTGCCAAGAGGGCAGCCAGGGAAATAAGCAACCTCTTATAGCCAAACTTTGACGCCTTGGTCAACTTATATACGGCCGACAGGATAAGAGCGACTATAGCCGGCCTAATCCCTAGGAAAACCTTGTCGACAAACCTATTGTCCCTATACTGGTAAAAGAATTTAGCTACCAGCAGCATTATTAGGAAGGAGGGCAGGACAGTGCCTAGGACTGCGGCTAGGGCTCCACTTAGGCCAGATACCCTATAGCCTACATATATGCTGGTGTTCACTGCTACAGGTCCAGGGGAACCCTGGGCCACGGCAAGGGCATCTAAAAACTCACTTTCATCTATCCACTTCTTCCTGTCTACTACTTCTTCCTGTATAATTGGTATCATGGCATAGCCTCCGCCAAAGGTAAAGGCCCCAATCTTGAAAAAGGATACAAACATTTCAAATATCATATGAGCCCTCCTCTAGTAAAGTAATACGCCTAGCAAGCCTGCCAGTACTATGGCCAGGATTGCATTGAATTTTTTAAAGGACACTAGGTAAAATAGTAGCACCCCTATGATTACCGACCTAAAATCCACAAAGGCATTTTTCCCAACGGATACAGCCGCTGCAGCAACTAGGCCCAACACCATTGGCCTTATGCCAGAAAATACCCACTCCACATAGGGAGTGTTTTTAAATTTCACTATAAAGTGAAATATGATGCTCATGACTATGAAGGAGGGCAAGACTACAGCCAGAGTAGCAAGGGCAGAGCCGGGAATCCCCGCCACCTTATAGCCCAAGAAGGTAGCCGAGTTTATGGCTATGGGCCCTGGTGTCATCTCCGACAAGGCCAGTATATCTATAAATTCCGTGCTGGATAGCCAGCCGTGGACATGGATTATCTCCTTCTCAATGAGGGGTAGCATGGCGTATCCACCGCCAAAACTAAAGGCCCCTATCTTAAAAAACGATATAAATAATTTTATTAAATTCCCCATAATTACACCTGCCTTAGAGTCTGTAAAATCCCAGGGCTGCCCTTTCATGGCCTTGGCTGTCCCTCAATGTGGAAAAGTCCCTAAAGTTTTCTTGAGCCATGATTTTCCTTAGGTCCCCCCCTTGATTATATGCAATCTCATATATTAGAAGTCCCCTATCCCCTAAGTATTTCCTGCTGTCCCTTGTTATGGTCCTATAGAAGTCCAGTCCATCCAGCCCTCCATCTAGGGCCATTCTTGGCTCAAAGTCTCTTACACCCCTAGCTAGGCCCTCAATATCTGCCCTAGGTATATAGGGGGGGTTGGACACTATGATGTCAAATTTTTCCCTTCCATCAAGGGGGGCGAACAAGTCCCCTTCCTGAAAACTTATGTTGGATAAGTTCAAGCTATTCTTGTTGATATTTGCCAGCTCAATGGCCTCAGCAGATATGTCCAGACCTAGGACCAGGGCATTTTTACAGTAATATGCTATGCTGAGTCCTATGGCCCCGCTACCCGTACACATGTCTAAGACCCTTACATTTTGATTTTTAAAGTTAATCTTGATGTAGTCAACTATATATTCTACTAGAACTTCTGTATCAAATCTAGGGATTAACACCTTTTCATTTACAAAAAGCCTTAATCCCATGAATTCTTTTTCTCCCAAGATATATTGAATTGGATAGCCCCTCTGGACCTTTTCCATTAGCCTATGGAATTCTTCTGCCTGCTCCCTTGTGATTTCTTCCTCTTCATAGGCGTATACATGGCTTCTATCCACCTTCAAGATCTTTGAAAGTATTAAAAGACTCTCCCTAGGCAGGTCTCTATAGTTCCTCCTTAGATCACCTATAGTTACCATAGGTCCTCGTCCTTGTTTTCTGGTAGTACAGCCCTTATAGCCTCTATGGCAACTTGAATTTGCTCCTCGTCTGGCTCCTTTACGGTTGCCATCTTCTGTATCATAAGTCCCGGATAGGACAGTATATATGCCAATTTAGAATTACTCTTCCCAATTAATTTGTTTATTTCATAGGATATACCTGCAATTACTGGAAACATTATAATCCTTATGACTACCCTCTGCAATGGACTTGGCCAGCCAAAGAAGGACAGGACAAATATACTGACTACCATTACCATAAATAGGAAGCTGGTGCCGCATCTAGGATGTAAAATAGAATGCCTTTTCACATTTTCTACTGTCAATTCTTCTTCATTTTCATAGCAATGTATGGTTTTGTGCTCAGCTCCGTGGTATTCAAATACCCTGCTAATATCGTCAAATTTGGAAACTCCCACTATATATATAAGGAATATCCCAATCCTGACAAGCCCCTCAATTAGATTTAGACCCAAAGACATATCTATCCTTGCCCTGAAAAAATTAGTTATAAAGGAAGGCAGGACCATAAATATTCCAATGGCTAAGACCATGGAAGCTAACATGGTGATAAACATTTCTACGTCTGCAGCCTTTTCCTTGAACAGCTTCTCTGTAATGGATTTTTTGCCAGCCTCCTTGGGCTCCTCTTCCTCGAAAAACTCTGCTGAATACATCAGAGCCTTGGTGCCAATAGTCAGGGCCTCGACCAAGCCTACCATACCCCTTAAAAAAGGTAGGGTAAATATCTTATGCCTCATGCCCAGAGTATTTAGTTCCTCCGTCTTTAATTCAATTTCCTTGTCTGGCTTTCTAACTGCGATAGATACATGCTTTGGACCCCTCATCATTATACCTTCGATAAGGGCCTGACCTCCAATGCTGGTGATGTGCTTTGGTATCCTATTTACTTTTTTGATTTCCATATAATCACCACCGTTCTAACAATTTAAAAAGGTTAGTTGCCCACGCATCTAACCTCATTTTTGAAGAAATTAATCCAGATTATATCTCTTCTTAAATTTCTCAACACGACCGCCACGTTCAACAAATTTTTGACGACCTGTGAAGAATGGATGGCATTCTGAACAGATTTCAACCCTTAATTCATCTTTTACAGAGCCTGTTTTAAAAGTATTGCCACATGCACAAGTAACTACTGCTTCTTTATATTCTGGATGAATATTTGCTTTCATTCCTTTCACCTCTCTTCAACTACTTCTATGACTAAAAAACATTTTCATATTTTAACCACTCAATTATACCACATAAGTTTTTTCATTTCAACTAAATCCAAATTTTATTTCTCATTTCCTCTACAAACATTTCATTGCTTTTACTCCTCATGAGGGAATCGATCAGGGATTCGGTAACATCTTGAGTAGATGCTCCACCCATGGCCTTCCTTATACTCCATATGGTTTCCAGTTCTTTTTGTGTAAGGAGCAGTTCTTCCCTTCTAGTCCCGGATTTGTAAATATCTATGGCAGGGAATATTCTCTTTTCAGATAATTTCCTGTCCAAATGGATTTCCATATTGCCCGTTCCCTTGAACTCTTCAAATATGACATCGTCCATTCGGCTGCCAGTCTCCACCAGGGCCGTGGCCAAAATCGTCAAGCTTCCACTTTCCTCCAATTTCCTAGCGGCACCAAAAAACCTCTTGGGCTTGTGGAGGGCCCCCGGGTCAAGACCTCCGGATAGGGTACGCCCCGTTGCAGGTATGGTCAAATTATAGGCCCTGGCTAATCTGGTAATGCTGTCTAATAAAATCACTACGTCCTTTCCGTGCTCCACCAGTCTCTTTGCCCTTTCCAGCACTATCTCTGCTACCTTTGTATGATGCTGGGGCAGTTCGTCAAAGGTGGAATAAACCACATCGCCCTTAACAGATCTCTTCATATCGGTTACTTCTTCCGGCCTTTCATCTATTAAAAGTACTATGATTTCCACTTCTGGGTGGTTCTTTGATATGGCATTGGCTACCATCTTGAGCAGGGAGGTCTTACCCGCCTTGGGTGGGGATACTATCATTCCCCTTTGGCCCTTTCCTATGGGGGCAATTAAATCTATCATCCTAGTAGCCAATTCGGAGGCATTGGTCTCCAATATCAATCTTTCCTTTGGATAAATAGGGGTTAAATCGTCAAAATTGGGCCTCTTGGTAGAGGTTTCAGGGTGCATTCCATTGACTGATTTTACATAGAGAAGCGCCTTATATCTCTCACCCTGATTTGGTTCACGGGTGACTCCGCTAATCTTATCTCCCGTCCTCAATCTAAATCTCCTGATTTGGGAGGGAGAGATATAGATATCCTCATCTCCGGACAGGTAATTATCCGACCTCAAAAATCCATAGCCATCTGTATGCAGTTCCAATATGCCATCGGCGAGATTTATGGTTTCCATATTTTCCAGCTCTTCCGTGACCTTTTCGGGCAGTTCATCTGTTTCTATATCCTTAATATCCAGCTTCTCTGCCTTGTCATCATTAGCTTCCCCTTCTTTTTCCTTTGATGCAAGACTCTGCCTCAATATATCTAACAACTCGTCCTTTTTATACTTATAGGGGCTGCTTATACCCTGGGCCTTTGCAATCTCCCTCAGCTCACCTATCTTTTTATTCGACAGATCCTGTTCCGTCAAAACAACACCGCCTTTCATCAATTTGCAATCCTTACTTTGCGTATTCTGGTTTTTTATCTAATTTATGTGTGGCGTCTATGAACCTAATGGTACCAGTCTCCGCCCTCAAGACTAGGGAATGGGTAGTTGCTACATCCTTTTCCAAATACTGAACGCCGTCCAATAGTTCACCATAGGATACTCCCGTTGCCGCAAATACTACTTCATCTCCCTTGACTAAATCGTCAATGGTATAGACCTTGTCGCAGTCAGCACCCATCTCTATACACCTTCTATGCTGTTCCTCTGTGGCAGGAGTGATTAGGCCTTGGAACTCGCCTCCCAAGCATTTGAGGGCTGCAGCCGCTAGGACCCCCTCAGGTGCACCTCCTACTCCCATTAAGATGTCCACATCTGTATAGGTAAAACAGGTATTAATAGCAGCCAGGACGTCGCCGTCGCTAAACATCTTAATTCTGGCTCCCGCCTTACGTACATCTTCAATTAATTTTTCATGCCTTGGCCTATCCAATATGGTGACAGTCACCTCTGATATGTCCTTGCCCAGAGCCTTAGCCACATTTCTAATATTTTCTTCTACTGATTTTCTTATATCGACTACGCCCTTGGCCTTGGGCCCCACAGCAATCTTATTCATATAGGTATCAGGTGCATGGAGCAAACAGCCCCTAGGGGCAATGGCAACTACAGATATGGCATTTGGCAATCCATTGGCAACGGATCTAGTCCCATCCAGGGGGTCCACTGCTATATCCACCTTTAGGTCGTGGGGGCCAGCTATGCCTATTTCTTCCCCAATATAGAGCATTGGGGCCTCGTCCATTTCTCCTTCTCCAATAACCACAACACCGTCGATATTTACGGTGTCAAACATTCTCCTCATGGCGTCTACAGCAGCCTGGTCGGCAGCATTCTTATCTCCCCTGCCCAGTAGCTTTGCACTGGCTAGGGCTGCTGCCTCTGTTACTCTTGCAATATTCAACGGTAAATTTCTATCCATAAAATCACTCCCTATTTAGTTTGAAATCCTTCCCAATCCTTTAAAAATCTTTCTATGCCTAGGTCCGTCAAGGGGTGACTTAGCATCTGCAAAAATACCTTATAGGGTATGGTTGCAATGTGGGAACCAGCCTTTGCCGCCTCCATAACGTGTAGAGGATGTCTAATACTGGCAGCTATAACCTCAGTTTCTATACCGTGAAAGTCGAATATCTGGACTATGTCCTCTACTATGGCCATACCTTCATTGCTAATATCGTCTAATCTCCCCACAAAGGGGCTTACATATGTGGCACCAGCCCTTGCAGCCAGCAGGGCCTGATTAGCTGAAAAGATCAGGGTGAGATTAGTCTTGATACCCTCGTCAGCCAAGACCCTCGTCGCCTTCAAACCCTCTCCCGTCATGGGAAGTTTGATGACGATATTTGGGTGTATCTTTGCCAGCTCCCTTGCCTCTTTTAACATTCCATCCTTGTCTAGGGAAATAACCTCTGCACTGATTGGTCCATCTACTAGGCTGGCAATTTCCTCTACTACCTCTTGGAAATCACGACCTTCCTTGGCGATTAGACTTGGGTTGGTGGTTACCCCTGCTACTACTCCCCAGTCATTGATTTCCCTTATTTCCTCTATATTTGCCGTATCGATAAATAACTTCACTATCTCCACCCCTTATTTACAGAGCCGAATATGTGCATCTTCTCCATAACTATTTCCTTCATTGCAGCCCTGGCAGGTCCCAGTATCTTTCTTGGGTCGAAATTGTCAGGGTCCTCCTTGAGGAAGTTCTTTACCCCATTGGCAAAGGCAATTCTAATGTCCGTATCGATATTTATCTTTGAAATTCCTAGGGAAATGGCCTGTTTAAGGTCATCATCGGCAACTCCTGACGAGCCGTGGAGTACAAGGGGGACGCTTAGGAGGTCTGCAATAGTTGCAATTCTACCAAAGTCTAATTCTGGCTTTCCCTTATATACCCCGTGGGCAGTGCCTACTGCAATGGCTAAAAAGTCCACATCCGTTTCATTTACAAATCTTAGGGCCTCATCTGGATCCGTAAAGGTGGCATCCTTGGCCTCTACTGTAATATGGTCCTCTGTCCCCCCGATTTTCCCTAATTCCGCTTCTACAGATACGCCAACTGCCTTGGCTACCTCTACTACCTTCTTTGTATAGGCCATGTTTTCCTCCAGTGGAAACCTGGAACCGTCAATCATGACGGAGGTAAATCCGTGCCTGATACATAGCATGACTTGATCAAAATCCGTACCGTGATCCAAATGCAAGGCAACCGGCACCTTGGCATTTCTAGCCGCTGTCTTGCCCAGGGAGGCGATGTATTCTATACCTGCGTATTTAATCCCCCCTTGGCTGGCCTGTAATATTACTGGGGAATTAGTCTCCTCAGCAGCCTCGATAATAGCCTGTACGATTTCCATATTATTGATATTAAAGGCACCCACTGCATATCCTCTTTTTTGAGCATCTAGCAATAACTCTTTCCCTGTAACTAACATTTAATCTCCTCCACTCATTGTAATATATACATTATAACAGATTTTCATCATATTAAAGTGTAAAATTGGAATAAATATCAATAAACTCCAATATATCCATCGGCCCTTGATTCAGTGCCACCGCACAATATCCCATTTTCATCCCGCCAGATAATCTGCCCTCGCCCAAAACTTCCCCTATCTGCCTCCACCTGTATATTGTGACCCTTTCGGCCCAGGGCCAATGCTAGATCATTGGGGTAACTTTGTTCTAGGGCTATGGTCTTTTCCTTGGTCCACTGCCATCTGGGAGCATCCAGGGCATCCTGTGGATTTAGCTGGAAGTCTATGGCATTGGTAATCACCTGAACATGTCCTTGGGGTTGCATAAATGCACCCATGACCCCAAAGGGGCCTATGGCCTTACCCTCCTTGGACAAAAATCCCGGAATTATTGTGTGATAGGGCTTTTTATTTGGCCCCAAGCAATTTACATGGCCCTCAAGCATGTTGAAATTATTGCCCCTATTGTGAAGTGCTATACCCGTTTCAGGTACCACTAGGCCAGAGCCAAATCCCATATAATTGCTCTGGATATATGAAACCATATTACCCTCCTTGTCGGCGGCGGCAAAATAAACAGTTCCGCCACTCTTGGGTTGGCCAGCCTTGGGCATCAGGGCAGTATGGCCAATTAGCCCCGCCCTTGCCCTGCCGTAGTCTGGTGACAAAAGCTCTTCAGCCCTATATTTCATAAATCTAGGGTCACCTATGTAGTCGAGTCCATCTGCAAAGGCAAGTTTCATGGATTCTATGAGAATATGCTGGGTCCTGGGGCTCTCCCTTTCCACTAATTCGAAGTTGTTTAATATATTTAGGGCCATGAGTGCCACAATTCCATGGCCATTGGGGGGTAACTCCCATACGTCATAGCCCCTATAGTTTACCTTAATTGCCTCCACCCACTCTGGCCTATAGGCCTGCAAGTCCTCCTTGCTAATATAGCCGCCGTATTTTCTGGAAAATCTGTCTATCTTTTCAGCCAAATCCCCTTCATAAAAAGATCTGCCCTTGCTTATCCCAATTTCCTCTAGGGTCCTTCCATGGAGGGGGGACCTCCATAGCTCTCCTGCCCTTGGGGCCCTTCCGTCAGGGGCAAAGGTCTTGAACCAGTTGTCGAATTCCTGGCCCCTTAGCTTCTCCCTGTAAATCCTAAAGGACCTATCCCAATATTTAGCCACAGTAGGCTCTAGGGGGTGGCCTTCATTGGCAATTTCAATGGCAGGCTCCAGGCTATCCATTAGGCTTAATTTGCCAAATCTCTCCGATAGCTCTGCCCATGCAGCGGGTACGCCCGGTACAGTCACAGGTAGAAAACCGTAGACTGGCATGGACTCAAGTCCCAAATTCCTCAATTTGTCCAGGGTCAATTCCCGCGGGGAAGGTCCGCTGGCATTTAAAGCGTGAATTTTGCCATTGGCCCAAACTAGGGCAAAGGCATCTCCGCCTATACCATTGCTGGTAGGCTCCACTACAGTAAGACAAGCTGCCGTTGCAATAGCAGCATCTATGGCATTGCCACCTTTTTTCATCAGGTCAATCCCCGCCTGCGAGGCCAAGGGATGGGTGGAAGCCACCATGCCATTTCTTCCGTATATTAAATTTCTATTAGAACTGTATCTGTGATAATGCGGATCAAATTTCATTCTATCCCTCCAAAAAATAAACTCCTCCCATTAACTTCTACTCTAATTATAAACTAATTAGAATGTCAATCAAAGAAGGAATTCATTTATTTTAATTTATTTCTTTTTTAAACCCAATATTTCCCTTGCCTCGTCAGGTGTAGCTATTTCACGACCTAGCTCCTTAGCTATCCTAACTACCTTCTCCACCAGTTCTCCATTGGACTTGGCCAATACTCCCTTGGATAGGTATACATTGTCCTCAAATCCTACCCTTACATGGCCCCCCATGGCTATGCCAATGGCTGCCATTGGGAATTCGTGCCTGCCAATACCTGCTACTGTCCAAGTGGACCCCTGAGGTATGCTGTCAACCATAAAGGCCAAATCCCTAGCAGATGCTGACATTTGTACACCTAGGACAAAGTCAAAATGCATAGGTTCCTTTATATATCCCTGTTTGGCAAATCTGATAGCATAGTCTATCATGCCCTTGTCGAATACCTCTATTTCAGGTTTTATGCCCCTTTCAATCATTATCTTGCCAAAATTCTTGATGGTATTTTCAGTATTTACAAATATTTCGTCCCCGCCAAAATTCAAGGTACCGCAATCCAAGGTAGCCATTTCCGGGCCTAACTCTGTAGGCTGTAGTCTTTCTAAATCAGTCATGCCTACAGCTCCCCCTGTAGATGGCTGTATAATCACATCTGGACACCTTCTGAGTATCTCATCCATGCAGGCCTTAAACCTGGCCTTGTCTTGGGTTGGCGTCCCATCGTCCTCCCTTACGTGAAGGTGTATTATACTGGCTCCTGCCTTATATGCTGCTTCCGCTTCCCTTCCAATCTCTTCAACTGTATAGGGAATGGCAGGATTGTGCTCCTTAGTCACTTCAGCGCCACTGATGGCAGCAGTTATAATTAATTTACCCATTACCTTACCCCCTTTTTCTAATCTTGTCCTTGGGAACTACACAGGTTCCCTCTGCCCTACAGACAATAATCGGCTCATCCAATACATCACAGGCAGATGGACCAATATCCGGCCTAGGCACTATGACCTTTCTCGCCTCAAATACCATCTTTCTAGAGGTGTTGCCGACCTTTACAATTTCACCTACTGCCTCAATATAATCACCTGCGTACACAGGTGCAGTGAACTCCACCTTGTCATAGGCTACAAATAAGCCCTCATCTCCGTCCTGCCTAATGAGCAATTCCGTAGCCACATCCCCAAATAAGGCAAGCATTTTGGCTCCATCTACTAGGTTTCCACCATAGTGAGCATCCTGGGTACTCATCCTAAGTCTTATCATGACCTTATCCACGCTATCCCTCCTCGTTTTTCTTATTCCCATATATTATATCATATGGTTAATCAATTAACAATTCCGAAAAATGATCCACCGGGGACGGTTCTCGGTGGCTCATTTTGCTTCATTTTTCTAATATCTCTTCCATTTTTAAATTTTCGCCCACAATAATCCTTCTGATCTCAAAGGGGGAATTCTTGGGCTCCTGAGATTCTGTAATGAAGGCCAACTGAAAACCTGCACTTTTTACTGCCTCTATTACCGTATCGTTATAAAAGCCGTAGGGATATGCCAGAGCCCCTACACTTGGCCCTAGTCGCTCCTCCATTATTTCCCTAGACTTTTTTAAATCGCCGTAAATCCGATTATAATAGTCTTCCTCCCCCTCCCCCTTTATTGGTCCTAGACCATATCCACAAGCTTCCTCATATCCGTAGGATAGGCCCTCTGGATTGTGCAAATCAAAGGTATGGGAGCCAAATTCGATTAGGCCACTGTCGAGCATTTCCTTGGCCTGCTCCCAAGTAAAATGGGGGTTAATTGGCTTATCATTTAAAATAAACTTGTCCCTGCCAACGGACCAGACAATCATAAATATACTTGCCCTTGTATTGTATCTTTCCAATAATGGATAGGCAAATTCATAATTATTTAAATATCCATCGTCAAATGTTATGAGGACAGGCTTTTGGGGAAGCTCAGTTCCAGGCCTATTATATGCTTCATATAGGGTATGCAAATCGATGGCAGTATAGCCCTTCTCCTGTAAATACCTCAAATCTTCCTCAAACTTATCCACCGATACCACCATAAGGGGGCTATCCCCTTCTTCCAACTCCTCCTTGACCATATGGTAAAGGAAAACGGGAATCTCATCTAGATCCGCTCCTGGATTATATCCTGAAACTAAGACTACAAAGCTAATTATGATAGATAATAATGTCTTTCTCATCTTACTCTCCTTATTAATTATTATATAAATACAAGCTCCTGCAATTATTTAATATTATCACAATAGCTGGGATTTCACAATTGCGAAAAATGAGCCACCGAGAACCGTCCCCGGTGGCTCATTGATTTTTAATCGTATTGTAACTATTTACAGTGTAAAAATGTGTTAAAATATATTTACATTAGTTGTTGGGGGTGATTTATTTTTGGAAGAATTGATAAGACTCAAAAACCTAAGAAAAGTTTACAGGATGGGTGATGAAAAGATTATTGCACTCAATGATATAAGCCTTTCAATAGAAAAAGAAGAATTTATATGTTTACTGGGTACCTCTGGTTCCGGCAAATCCACCTTGCTCAATATGATGGCAGGCCTGGAAAAGCCAACTAGGGGTGAAATATTCATTGGCAATTATCCCATTCATAAAATGAACGAAAGAGATGTGACTAAGTTCCGTCAAAAAAATGTAGGCTTCGTATTTCAATCCTATAATTTAATACCAACCCTATCTGCCCTGGAAAATGTTAGCCTAGGCCTTACCTTTCAGAGGGTACCCAAGGCAAAAAGGGATAAGATGGCCAAGAAGATGCTGGCCGACGTAGGGCTGGGAAAGAGATTGCACCATAAGCCCTCTGAAATGAGTGGTGGACAACAGCAAAGGGTTAGTATTGCCAGGGCATTCGTAGGTACTCCAAAGATTGTATTTGCCGATGAACCCACTGGAAACTTGGATACTAAAACTACTTTGGAAATCATGGATTTAATTACAGGAATGGCCTATGAATCAAACCAAACACTTATCATAGTCACTCACGATATGGAAATCTCTGTGTACGGTCACAGAATTGTATATCTAAGGGATGGAAATATTGAGAAGGTTGAAGAAAATCAAAACATTATAAAGGGGGAAGCAAATTAGATGAGGAAACATTTAAGTATTTTTTTAGCAGTATTATTGATTACAACTCTAGCCTTAAACCCAAAGATATCAGGGGCATCAGCAGTTGACAAAAACAATCATTCTTCATATTATATGCCGTCTTTGGTAATAGAGGATACAATCATTCCAGAGGTAAATGCCGGCTCAAAAATTTCGGTAGAATTCGACTTGAAAAACAATGGCTATACAGCGACAGATATTATCGTCACACCTGCTTTTGGAAATGACAGCCCTTTTACCTTGAATAACTTGACAAATGCAATTCCAGTTGGAAGTATATCTAAAGGCTCAAAAAAGACAGTTAAATTTGAAGTGGACGTATCTCCAACTGCAAAACCTGGTTCATACCCAATACCATTGGATATTAACTATATATTTACTTCTTATGCAGAGGATCCTGCACAAAAAATCAAGGATTCTATTAGTCCAACTATTTATGTAAAGGTATCAAACAAATCAGTACAGCCTAAATTAATAATTACAAAAACCGTAACTGAACCTACTATAATAACACCTGGACAAGAATCAAAATTAAGTGTTCTGTTTGAAAACAAGGGAACCGTAGAAGCTCAAGATATCTCTGTAAAGTTGAGTGGATTAAATAACAATGGAGGGTTCTATGTTTCCACAGGCTCTGATTCGCAATATATAAAAAAGGTCAATGGCGGTTCGGTATCATATGTCAACTTTAATGTTACAGCAGCCAATAACATAAAAAAAGGTGCCCATGAGCTTAAAGTTACCTTCTCCTATGGTGGAATAGAAGAAAGCCAAAGTATCTTCCTAGATGTGGGTGGTGCCAGCGACCAAAGTTCAAACCTAGTAATGGAAAAAATAGTATCGCCTAGCGGTACAATAAGTTCTAATCAGGATTTTACCATAAAATTTGACCTGAGAAACAATGGTGGCATAGATGCAAAGAATATCTTGGTCAAGGCCGATAGCGGAGACTCCAGCATAGTTCCAAAGACTACAAATATTAAAAGAATAAATAGCATAGGCCCTAATTCATCTGAAAGCCTAGAATTTGTATTTTCACCCACAACAGAAGCCATATCCAAGAATTACCCCATTAGCATCACAGTGGAATATGAAGATGACCTTAATCTTGACGGTGAAAAAAGACCAGTTCTCAATCAATATGTGGGAGCCTACATAGATGGCGGCGGAGACCCATCTAAGGGAAAGCCCAAGTTAATCATTGACAAATACGTATTTGAACCCCAGTTAGTCAAGGCAGGGGAAAATTTTGAAATGAAGCTATCCTTCTACAATACCAACAGCAGCAAGACTGTTAAGAATATTAAAATTTTCCTAACAGCAGAGGCCGGTGGCACAAATCCCGACAGCCCAAGTGCGGGAGGATCCGTATTTACACCTGTAGACAGCTCCAATACCTTCTATATAGACAGTATTCCTCCCAAGGGCAGGGTAGAAAAGGCTATCACCATGTTTACAGTACCGGACGCCCTAGCAAAGACCCATACAATACTTGCAAATTTTGAATACGAAGACAATGAGGGCAATCCCCTAGAGGATCAGGAGCGAATAGGGGTCCCAGTAGTACAGCAATCAAAACTAGAAACCAGTGAACTAACCATCTACCCTGGAGCCATGCTTGGGCAACCAATGCCAGTCTCACTGGAATTCTATAACACAGGAAAGGTGACCCTATACAACCTAATGGTAAAACTAGAGGGAGATTTCCAAACAGAAAACGGAAGCTATTATGTAGGAAACTTTATCAGTGGCAGCAGCGAATATTTTGAAGGCATGGTAATACCAGATATGCCCGGTGAATTGACTGGTGCAGTACTATTCACCTACGAAGACTCCACAGGTCAAATGCAAGAAGTGAGAAAAGACTTTACCATGGACGTAATGGAGATGCCCCCTATGGAAGAATTCCCAGGTGACTTTCATCCTCCAATGGAGGACATGAATCAGGGTGGTATAAAGGGAGTATTCAAGTCCAAATGGCTATGGATTGGAATAGTAGCCTTGGCTGCCATAGTAGGGGGAACAGTATTCTATAAAAAGAAGAAAAGAGAAAAGGAAATGGCCCTAGATGAGTAACATAGACTTATTTCGAATGGGAATAAAAAACCTGTGGAGAAGGAAATTAAGGACATTTCTTACAGTTCTAGGGGTCATTATCGGTGCCAGTGCCATAATCGTAATGCTTAGCCTGGGGTTTGGATTGAGCAAGTTTTTTGAAGAGCAGATAGCCCAGTGGGGAGACTTGACTACAATAAATGTACACAAAGGCTGGGGAGAGCCTATGCCTGGCAAGGAAATACCTGAACTAGATGACAAGGCAGTTGAATCCTTTAAACTGCTGACAAATGTAGCCGCTGTCAGTCCCATGCTTGAAACTTATGGTGCCATAATCAATGGACGAAATGTAGCAAATGCTCCAATCAGGGGTATAGACCCAGCCTCTATGGAGGCCTTCGGATTTGAAATTGCAGAGGGCAGGTTGTTAAACAGTACAGATAGTCTCCATGTTGTATTTGGCAGCAGCATGGAATACAATTTCCGGGACCCAAAGGCAAGGGTATGGAGAGAGATTAACGTAAATTTAATGAAAGACAGGATGAGCATCACACTGGACCCCAGCTATGGCTGGTCTATGCCCGGTGAGAAAAAACCCAATTATAAGGAGTATAAGATAAAAACCGTAGGAGTACTAGCAGAGGGAGATTGGGAAACAAGCTATGGAATATATATGCCAATTACAGAACTTCAAAAAATGGTTAAGGATAGGGAAAAGGCTGAAGGGCAAAGGCCCCAATCTGGTGCCAATAGGCAAACTGGATACGATAGAGTCAATGTAAAGGTCAACGACATCAAAAATGTCCAAGATGTTCAAGAAGGCATTAAAGACATGGGATACGAAGCATACAGCCTCAACGACCAATTGGAATACACAAAAAAACAAGCCGGAATGATTCAGGCCGTCCTCGGCGGTATAGGTGCAGTGTCCTTGCTTGTTGCAGCAATCGGCATTACAAACACCATGGTCATGAGCATCTATGAAAGAACCAAGGAGATTGGAGTCATGAAGGTCATAGGAGCTTCTCTTGGAGATATCAAAAGGTTGTTCTTATTTGAATCGGCATTGATTGGCCTCCTAGGGGGAGTATTTGGTGTAGGAGTATCCTACTCACTATCATTTTTAGTAAATAAGTTCAGTATGAAATTTGGGGAAGCACTAGGTGCCTATGGTGCAAGTAAGATATCTATCATACCCATATGGCTAGTATTTGCAGCCATGGCATTCTCGGCCCTCATAGGTATAATATCGGGCTACTTCCCTGCTAGACGTGCCATGAATTTATCTGCCCTAGAGGCTATCAGAACAGAATAATTATAGAGGGCTAACCCAAACAGGTTAGCCCTCTATTCATTAATTATTGTGCTTTTTCTAATGCCTCGTTTACAGCTTCTATGATACCTTCACTAGTAAGAGTAGCACCAGATACAGTATCTACTTCTGTTGAGTTCTTTTCAACTATGCTAGCTGGTACTTGCTCCCTTGCAGGATCACTGATACCATCAGTCTCGTCATGGGATAGGATATCTACAGATGCAATCTTGCCATCTTTCACTTCTACTGAAACTGTAATCTCCCCATTCTTGCCTTCTCCAGTGCCTTCATATACTCCATCTGTATATGTAGGAGCCTCTGGTGCCTTTTCACCGCCACAGCCAGCTAAGGTTAGGGTCATAGCAATTACCAATACAAATATTAGTAAGTTCTTCTTCACCATTTTCTCCTCCTCTCCTATAAATTAAACACATAAAGGTTTAAATGTAATTATATTACAAATAGGACAATTTTACCAATAGTTTTGCAATCTTTTGCAAATTTTATGCATCAAACCTCGATGCTGCCCTGACAAACTCCCTAAATAGTGGGTGGGCATTGGTAGGTCTAGATTTAAATTCCGGATGAAACTGCACCCCAATAAACCAAGGATGCCCCTGAAGTTCAATCATTTCCACCAGCC
>JBBAEY010000039.1:0-20642 GCA_041655755.1 Tissierellaceae bacterium | reverse complement strand
TCTTGTAGATTATGCTCTCCATGTAGACTGTAGGCATACCCCACTCGTTCATCATCTTGGACGGGCTATTGCCTGTGCCCCCTCCTGCTCCATCAAAGGTAATCAAATCTACTCCTGCCTTTGAGCCTATTTTAAGTACCTTTACCAAATCCCTAGGATCAAAGGGGCCTAGTTTAAATAATACCCTTTCTGCACCTAGTTCCCTCAATTCCCTGACCCTATTAATCAGGTATTCTTCATCCCACATGGGTATCTTGCCGATTTTTTCAAAATAAGGTCCGATGCCCTCCCTGTAGTCCTGGGCTATTTTGGCATCTGAAGGGTCGGGATATACATAGTATCCCTTTGCCTGCTGCTCCAGGGCCTTGTCTATATCCTTTACTATTCCCATGCCCTGTATTCCCTTGGCTCCTTGACCAAATTTCAGCTCTACAGTTTTCACTCCCAGCTTGCTAATGGCAAAGTCCAGTACACCCATGCCCTCGTCGTCATAGTTTGCCTGGAGGCCTATGTCTCCGTATCCCCTGTAGTACTGCCTAAAGCTATTTACCATTTCTTCCACCAAGGGTGATTCTACTACCCTGCCATTTTCCAGCACTAGGTTTTCATCCTTGGGGATTCCATCTTCTCCTATGATGACTGCCACACCTGCTAGGGCGGCTCCTGCAAAATAATCCCTCCAATTTAACTTGGCTATGGCTGGAAGTATGATAGGGGCTTCTAGTTCTATCTTGTTTTCCAGCCCAAGGCTGGCCCTTACATCTACATTGGGAAAGGTGGCCTTGTCGGCATCTTCCTCTATCCCTACTGCTCCAAATACCCTGCCATTGATATTGAAATGGGATAGGTCTAATGGATAATCTTTTTCAGATGCAAATTGATTTATGTCGGTCTTGTATGGATATATTGCCTCTGAACCTCTCACTGCTGACAGCCCTATCTCACAGCTTCCTGTGCAATTGTTGGTGCAAACTGCACACATGCCTGAGAATTTAGATAGGTTGTCTGCTGTCCTCATCTTAGTCTTGGTTATAGTACTCCCCAGTGAAGGACTATAAGTCATAATATCCCCCCTCGAAAATTATTGACATATGTCACTTTGATTATATTCCTTTTTTTTGGCAAATTCAAGAATATAGGGAAATGTATAAAGATTTAATAAATATAGTTGACATATGATACTTTTTCGGGTACTATATACATAGTGCATATAGTACTAATTACATATAGTGACTGAACATATAGCATGAATGTATATAGTGGAAAATTCTTAGTGGAGGTGATAGGAGATGACTAGACAAAATCGTGAGACCTGCTCTCGCATGCACAATAGAACTGGACTCTTGGAGGCCTGTCTCTTGATTTTACTAAAGGAAAATAAGTCCTATGGCTACAATCTCATGAGTGAGCTCCATCAATTTGGATTCGACGAGAAATCCCTGAATATTTCCGTTATCTACAGGAATCTTCGGAGCATGGAAAAAAGGAATTTAATTGTTTCTTCTTGGGCTGAAAGCGATCAGGGACCTAGGAAGAGGGTTTATGAGATTACTGCTGATGGCGAACAGGACCTGAAGAACTGGATTTGGATGTTGAAGGGCAGACGTGACCAGATTACATCCATTATTGACAAGTATAATGATATTAAATAATAGGAGGTTTAAAATGCAAAATATAATTTTTTATTCTTTGGCTATTGGCCTATTGATAGTTTCCTTTTTTAAGGACAAGAAAAAGACTAAGCAATCCTTGAAAAAGGCATGGAAGTCTTTTGAAAATATACTGCCTCAGATGCTGGCTATGATTACCTTCATAGGGGTCATAGTATCTGTCCTAAGCCCTGAGACTATTAGCAAGATTATTGGAAATTCCTCTGGCTGGTATGGCGTGATAATCGCTGCAATCTTGGGTTCTGTTACCCTGATACCCGCCTTCGTCGCCTTTCCCTTGGCAGCCATCTTGCTGCAAAATGGGGCTGGATATATGCAGCTAAGTGCCTTTATATCCACCCTGACCATGGTAGGCGTCATTACCTTCCCTCTGGAAATCAAGTTTTTTGGCAAGAAGTTTACTATTTTGAGGAATTCCCTGGCCTTTACCCTGGCCCTTGTGGTGGCATTTATTATTGGAAAGGTGGTAGTCTAGTATGAAGCTTTTAAAGAGATACCTGATGTTTATTCTCTCACTGGGCCTTGTGGCCATAACATTTATATGGAATAGCGATATTGGGGCAAAGTCTGTAAATACCATTGTCAATAGCTCCAAGGAAATGATGCTTCTCCTGCCTCCTGTATTTATCCTCCTAGGCCTCCTAGATGTTTGGGTGCCTAGAGATACCATGGTCAAGTTCATGGGTGAGGAGTCGGGGCTACTGGGTGCTATCCTGGCATTTTTAGTTGGTTCTGCTGCCGCTGGTCCCCTCTACGTCGTCTTTCCAATCGCGGCTGCCTTTATGAAGAAGGGGGCTAAGTTTACAAATATATTGATACTCATAGGGGCCTGGTCCAATACAAAAATACCCATGCTACTCTTTGAGTACTCTGCTCTGGGTCCCAAGTTTATGTTCACTAGGTTGGCCCTCAATATACCCATGATACTGACTATGACCTTTGTCATGAATCACATATTAAATGGAGATGAAAAGAAAAGAATATATGAGTTGGCTAACAACTTCTAAAAAAGGGTGCTGGCATCTGCCAGCACCTTTTAAAATATTAGATCCATAAATTCTTCTAGACTTAGACTTCCAAAGTATTTTTCCAGGCCTTCATTTTCTAGGGCCTTTTTTACTTGTGTTTTCTCGTATTTTACCCCATTTAGCTTTTCTTCCAATATGGCTACATCTGCTGTACCGAAGAAGTCTCCGTATATCTTACAATCCTTTATTAGGCCATTTACTACATTAAACCTAATATCTATGCTACCAAAGGCAAATCTCTTGTAGTTCTGATAGTTAAACTTTGGCGATTCTCCATAGTTCCACTCCCAGCTTGAATACTTTTCTTCATATAGTTTATCTATATTCCTTAGGTCTTCTTCTGATAGCTTGTGTTCTATGGCCTCCTGTCCCTCCATCTCAAAGATGCTCTTCAGTAGCAGGTCCCTGAAACCGTATATGTCTACGTCCTTGGTCATATAGGGCTTGATATTTGTTACCCTGGACCTGACCGATTTTACTCCCTTGGATTCTATCTTGTCCTGCTTTACATTGAGAGCCTTGGACAGGGTGTCTAGTTTGGTGTCAAACAAGAGGGTCCCGTGGTTTAGGACTCTTTTTTTCCATACTGACTGGGCTATGCCCGAAAACTTTTTCCCATCTATTGTGATGTCATTCCTACCTGATAGTTCGCTGTTTATCCCCAGTTTTTCCAGGGATTTTACTATGGGGATATTGTACTTTTTGAAGTCTATGGTTTCCGGTCCTGAGGACATGGATATGATGCTGAAATTTAGATTTCCCAGGTCGTGGTAGACTGCTCCCCCTCCTGTTATCCTCCTGACTACCCTTATCCCATTTTCATCTACATAGTCTTGGTTGATTTCCTCCAAGGTATTTTGATTTTTGCCGACGATGATGGCAGGGCCATTGATCCAGAGTATTACATAGTCTTCCTTTAGATCTAGCTGTTTGAAGCAGTATTCCTCAAATGCTAGATTGTAGCTTGGATCGTTGGAATTGTTTACTAGGTACTTCATTTGCCTTTTCCTCCTTTGTATGATCTATTTGCCTATGGATATGTTTAGGTCCATTAGGATATGCTGTAGGTCGATTAATTGATTTTTTAGGTCGTCGTATTTCTTTGACAATACTTCTTCATCTATGAAGCTATCGGATTTGTCAATTAAGGCCTCAAATTGATTATAAGCTGTTTTGAGTTCATTTTCAATGTCTGCCCTCAATTTATCTGGCAGTATCTTCATGCTCTTGGTCAATTCCACTTCGTCCCTCACGATGTTGAAGCTGTCACCTAGGTTTGGTATTATGGTCCTTATGTTGAAATACCTGTCTATATGCTCTGCCAAGGCTGCTGCCGGCCCTTCCTCACCGTGGACTATGAATACCTTTTTTGGCTTTTTCTTGAACTTGCCTATCCAATTGAGCAGCATGTCTCGGTCTGCATGGCCTGAGAAGCCTTCTATATCGTAAATCTCTGCCTTTACGTTGATTTCTTCTCCCAGTATCTTGACCTTCTTCTTGCCATCTAGCAAAATCCTCCCCAGGGTGCCCTGGGCCTGATAGCCTACGAATACTAGGGAATTTTTCTCATCCCATAGGTTGTGCTTTAGGTGGTGTCTTACCCTGCCTGCTGTCGCCATACCGCTAGAGGATATGATTACCTTGGGAAACCTATACTTATTCAGGGTGGCCGACTCCTCCTGACTGCGGACATATCTTAGGTTTTCAAATTCAAAGGGATTGTCTCCCCTGAGGATTAATTCCTTGGCCTCTTCGTCGAAGCTACTGGAATTTCTTTGAAATACCTCTGTAGCTTCTATGGCCATGGGGCTGTCTATATAGATAGGCACCTTCATATGCTGCTCTATATTTGGGTGGTATTCATAGTACTTATTTAATTGATATATGAGTTCCTGGGTCCTGCCCACTGCAAAGGAGGGGATAATCACCGTTCCTCCCCTGATGACTGTTGTGTTGATGATGTCTATGAGTTTTTCTGTACTTTCCTCAAAGCTTTCGTGCAGTCTGTCCCCATAGGTCGATTCTATGACTAGGTAGTCGGCATCATCTATATATTCTGGATTCCTGATAATGGGCCTATCTGCTATGCCCAGGTCACCTGAAAATACTATCTTTATTTCCTCATTGTTTTCCCTTATCCACAGTTCCAGTATGGAGGAGCCTAGTATGTGGCCTGCATCCCTGAATCTTACCTGGATATTCCCGTTTATCTTGATATTTTGCCCATAGAAGTAGGGTTCAAAATACTTCATGCTTTCCTCGGCATCGCCGATCGTATATAGGGCTTCTAGGGCTTCCTTGCCTGCCCTTTGCCTTTTCCTGTTTTCCCATTCTATATCTGATTCTTGAATCTTGGCACTGTCCTTGAGCATTATCTTACATAGGTCGTATGTAGGATTGGTGGTGATTATCCTCCCCCTAAATCCATCCTTGACTAGTTTAGGTATCCTGCCGCTATGGTCTATATGGGCATGGGTCAGGAAGAGAAAATCTATATCCTCTGGATTGTAGGGAAAGTCCTCATAGTTGAGTCTTTCCATTTCCTTGCTGCCTTGAAACATTCCGCAGTCTACCAGTATATTGTGGTCCTTGGTCTTTATGAGATAGTTGGAGCCTGTAACTACTTTTGCTGCACCGTAAAAGTTGATGTCCATTGCTTTACCCCCTCTTTTCTAATAGGTCTACCCTCTTTTTACCCAAGAAATTCTTTATTTAAGCAAAAAGAGATAAGTTATCTTATCTCTTTTATTCTCCAGACAGGACTTCTGTCCATATTCTATCGTATTCTACTACTATGTCCATGGGGTCCCTAAAGATTTCTGTATTGTCTATCTCTTGGTCTGATGGGTAGGCGACTCTGGATTCCTTCATATCATCTGGCAGGAGTTCTATGGCCTCTGGTATGGGAGTGGAATAGCCTATATAGTCTGCATTTCTAGCCGCTATTTCGGGCCTGCACATGAAGTTGATGAATTTCTCTGCATCTTCCTTGTTTTTTGAGTTAGCCGGTATTACCATATCGTCAAACCAAAGATTTGTACCTTCCTTTGGTATTACATAGTCCAAGTCGGGATTATCCCTTATCATGGCTACTGCATCTCCAGACCATACTACTGCCAATGCTGCCTCTCCTCCGACCATGGTATCCTTGACCTCATCCCCTTGATAGGCCCATACTAGGTGTCTTTGCTTGATTAGCTCTGCCTTGGCCTCTTCCAGCTCCCCTATATCCCTTGTATTCATGGAATAGCCAAGCTTCAAGAGGGCCACTGCTATGGTATCTCTCTGGCTGTTTAGCATGATTATTTGATCCTTATACTTTTCATCCCACAGTATATCCCAGCTATCTACTGGGTCATCTACCATGGTCTTATTGTATACTATTCCCACTGTTCCCCACATATAGGGTACTGAATATTGGTCATGGGGGTCATAGGCCAGCCCAAAGAAGTTTTGGTCTATGTTTTCCATATTGGGTATATTGTCCTTGTCAAGTTTTGCCAGCATGTTTTCCCTTATCATTCTCTCTATCATATAGTCTGATGGAAATATGACGTCAAAGCTTTCTCCCCCTTGTTTTAGTTTTACATAGAGGTCCTCATTTGTCGCATACATGCTATAGTTTACCTTGATTCCATACTCTTTTTCAAAGTCCTTCACTACATCCTCATCTATATAGTCTCCCCAGTTAAAGACATTTATGCTGGGTTTGCTCTCTCCGCAGGCTGATAGGACTGTAGCCATCAGGGCTGCTAAAACAAGTAATACTATAATTCTAATTCTTCTCATCTAGTTTCTCCTCTCTCAATTTCATTTTTTTCTGTCCTCTTATTGATAATGAGCAGGAGGACCATCAAACTTATGAACATCAAGGTCGACAGGGCATTGATGACAGGGTTGATTCCCCTCCTAGTCATGGAAAATATTTCTATACTTAAATTCGATACTCCCTTTCCCGTATTGAAGAAGCTGATTACAAAGTCGTCTACAGACAGGGTAAAGGCTATTAGTCCCCCTGTTATTATGCCCGGCCTTATCTCTGGTATGACTACCTTTCTCAAGGCATAGAAGGGTGTGGCTCCTAGGTCCATGGCTGCCTCTGCCAGATGCTTGTTCATCTGTTTTAGTTTTGGCAGTACCGACAGTATAACATAGGGTATGGAAAATGTTATATGGGACAGGAGCATGGTGATGAAACCAAATTCCAGTCTCAAAAACCTAAACAGGGCCATTAGGGAAACTGCCGTGACTATATCTGGATTGAGGACTGGCAGGTAGTTTAGGTTTAGGACGATTTTTTTGCTGAGGCCCGGCATATTTGATATTCCTATGGCTGCCAGTGTACCTATGACTGTAGATATAATTGCCGAAAGTGCCGCTATCAGCAATGTATAGTAAAGGGCCCTCAGTATGCCTGCGTCCTTGAACAAGGCAACATACCACTTTAGTGTAAATCCTGCCCATACTCCCCTTGATTTGGAATCGTTGAAGGAAAAGACTATGAGCACTATAATTGGGGCGTATAGGAAGAGGAATATTAAAAATGTGTATATTCTTTTTCCCATCTTTTCTACCATAGGCCTCCACCTCCCCCTTCCTTCTCCTTGTCAAATTTAGATGTCAGGGCCATGGTGATGAGTATAAAGACCATGAGAATAATGGACATGGAAGAACCAAAGTGCCAGTCCCCGGTCCACCTAAATTGCTGCTCTATGAGATTGCCTATGAGATTGTACTTGTTGCCCCCCAGGAGGGAGGATATAATGAATGTACTCATGGCCGGTATAAATACCATGGTTATACCTGTGATAACTCCCGGTATGCTGAGGGGAAATATGACCTTGGTAAATATCTCATACCTATTGGCTCCCAGGTCCTCTGCGGCTTCTATTAGGTTTTTGTCAATCTTAACCAGTACTGAATATATGGGCAGGACCATAAAGGGAAGGAAATTGTAGACCATACCCAATAGTACTGCCTTGTCATTAAATATTAGGTCCAGAGGTTTCAGGCCTATTTTTGTAATTATAAAGTTTATAAATCCATTTCTACCCAGCAAGGTCAGCCAGGCATAGGTTCTGAGCAGGAAGTTCATCCACATTGGGATAACGAACATCAAAATCATTATATTCCTTCTCTTGCTCTTTTCCTTCGATATTATATAGGCCATGGGATAGCCTAGACCCAGGCAGATAAGTGTCGATATAAGGGCCAGGTTTACCGACCTTCCCAGGACCTTTAAATATATGGGGGTGAAGAACCTCTTAAAGTTGCTGAGGCTGATTTCAAACATGTTAAAATCTTGGCTATTCCCCACTGTAAAGGCAAAGTACATAATTAAAAATAGGGGGATTACTATGAAAATTCCAATCCATAGGATATATGGGTAGGCTGCTTTTTTCATCCTCATTCCTCTATCACCTTCTTCATTATATGGATATTTTCAGGTATGAGCTTCATGCCTATTTCTGTGCCTATGGGCTTCATGATGGTGGAGTGAATCATCCAATTAAAGTCCTCTGCCTTGACTATCATCTCATAGTGGACCCCCTTGAAGGTAACTGAATCCACTACCCCTGAAAACATGGAGTCTTCTAGGCTGGTTATTTCTATGTCCTCCGGCCTTATGACTACATCTATTTCCTCCTCTTTTTCAAATCCAAAGTCAACGCAGTCAAAATTCCTACCTGAAAATTCTACTAAATAATCCCTATGCATAATTCCGTCTATTATATTGCTTTCTCCTATAAATTCGGCTACAAAGGCATTTTTGGGCTCATTGTATATGTCAACCGGACTACCTACCTGTTGGATGACACCTTTGTCCATTACTACAATGGTATCTGACATGGTCAGAGCCTCCTCCTGATCGTGGGTTACATATATGAAGGTTATGCCCACTCTTTTCTGCATATTTTTCAATTCTATCTGCATTTCTTTCCTCAGCTTTAGGTCCAGTGCACCTAGGGGTTCGTCTAGCAAGAGTACCCTAGGTTCATTGACTAGGGCCCTGGCTATGGCTATCCTCTGTTGCTGTCCCCCACTGAGAGAGTCGATGGTCCTGTTTTCAAATCCCTTGAGGTTTACAAGCCTTAGCATTTCCCTTACTCGACTATCTATTTCACCCTTGGACATCTTCTTGATCTTTAGGCCAAAGGCTATATTGTCATATACATCTAGGTGGGGAAAGAGGGCGTATTTCTGAAAAACTGTATTTATCTGCCTCTGGTAGGGCGGCGTGGCAGTTATGTCCTTTCCCTCAAATAGTACTGAACCTTGGCTGGGTTCCTCAAATCCACCTATGATTCTAAGGGTAGTGGTCTTGCCGCATCCGCTGGGCCCCAACAAGGTAAGGAATTCATTTTCCTTGATGTATAGATTGATATTGTCCAATACTGTGACTCCATTGTATTCCTTGGTGATATTCTTTAATTCTATTGTATGCATTCTACTACCCCCTATATTAAAAACTTGGTGGCGTACTTACCCATATGAGTGTTGCCTTGGTCTTGCCTTCGTTGGCGATGTAGTGGTTGGAGTTGGCCTTGAAATAAAAGCTCTCTCCCTTCCTTACCTTGTGCTTTTCTTTCCCTATATATATACATATGATGCCGTTTATGACATAGCCAAATTCTTCTCCCTCATGGGGCGAGTCTTCCTTCGACTGGCCTCCGGGGTCTATCTCTATGAGGATTGGCTCCATCTTATTCTTCTGGGCATTTGGGATTATCCACCTTAGGACATAGCCCAGGTCAGCGTTCTCCGTCTCAAAGGCATCCTCTTTGGCAAATACGATTTTTTCGTCTATATTCTCATTGAAAAATTCCTGTAGATTCGTTCCCAGCCCCTCCAAGATATCTACTAGGGTGGCTATGGAAGGAGATGTCAGGTCCCTTTCCAGTTGGGATATAAAGCCCTTTGTCAGCTCGGATCTCTCTGCCAGTTCCTCCTGGGTAAGGGAATTTTGAATTCTCAGCCTCCTGATTTTTTCGCCTATTTTCATTTCTATCCTCCTTCTCTCCTAACTATATATTAAATAATTTGTTTATATCTACTAAACTTGCTTTTTCAACTATCATATTATAGCTAAAAATCCTGTAAAATGTCAATAGGTTTTTAAAATTTATTTTTTCTTTACATCCCTTTACTTGCAAGGCCCTTACCATATCTATATTTATATCTTGTTTAATATATTAAAAATTTAATGATTATTAAATGTTATTGTATCCTGGGGATTGAATTTTCAAATATTTCATCAAGTAGACGAAAAAAAGAGACTGTCTATGTCAATCTCTTTCTAGTCAAATCTCTATTCTATTAGGGTGGATTTCATATTATCTATTGCCTGACCTATTAGGTCCTCCACATCTAAGGCTTCTTCTGATTTTAGTATATCTTCTAACCTGGGCTTTGTGACGGGGTGCTTGGGCAGAAAGACTGTACAGCAATCTTCAAAGGGTTGGATTGACGTCTCATAGGTCTCTATGTCCTTGGCTATCTTCACTATGTCCACCTTGTCAAAGCCTATCAGGGGCCTAAAGACTGGCAGATCTACTGCTGCATTGGTTACCCCTATGCCCTCTATGGTCTGGCTGGCTACCTGTCCCAGGGATTCTCCTGTTATTAGGCCATTCAGTCCCTCTTTTTTGGCTATCCTTTCCCCCAATTTCATCATAAATCTCCTGGATAGGATGGTCATCTCATTTTCCTTGCATCTTTGGTTTATTTGCTTTTGTATTTCCAGTATATTGACACTGTAGAGCCTTATCTTCCCTGTATATCTGGACATTATAGAGGCCAGTTCCTTTACCTTTTCCTCTGACCTTTCACTGGTAAAGGGATAGGAGTGATAGTGAACTGCTGATATATCTACACCTCTCTTGGCCATCATATAGCCCGCTACTGGACTGTCTATGCCACCTGACAGCAGTAGGAGGGCCTTGCCATTGCTTCCTATGGGCAACCCTCCCTGGCCCTTGATTTTTTCTGTATAAATATAGGCATTCTGCTTGATGTCTATATAGAGGTAGAGGTCAGGATTGTGGACGTCTACCCTTAGTTCTGGAAAATTTGCCAGTATGACGCCCCCCATATGCCTGGAAAGTTCAGGTGATTTTATGGGGAAGGTCTTATCTGCCCTGTTGGAATCCACCTTGAAGGTCCTTATATGGCTGACCTTCTCTCCCAGGGCTTCTATGGCTGCCCTTTCTATTGACTTGATGTCCTTGTCTGTCCTTATACAGGGGCTAATATTTACTAGGCCAAACACCTTTTTTAGCCTATTTATTATTTGGGGGAATTTTTCCTCCCCTGCCCCTATATATAGCTTGCCCTGCTCCTTGTAAATCTTTTCTATGCCCAGGTCCCTAGTGGCCCTCCTGATGTTTTTTGTCAATTGGTCTTCAAAGTACCTCCTATTCAATCCCTTTAATGCTATTTCTCCAAAGCTTACTGATATTAATTTTTCCAACTCATCACCCCTTGATTATTTGCCTTATTTCAGCTACTGATGCCTTTAGTTTCTCTATGGTATAATCCATATCTTCCCTGCTATTCTCATGGGAAAAACAAAATCTCATGGCCCCTTGGATTTCCTGGTCATTTAGGCCTAGGGCCCTGAGTACATGACTTTTTTCTGTAGCCCTTGACGAGCAGGCAGATGAAGTGGACACATAGATTTCATCTTCCTCCAAATAGTGGAGCAGGACCTCAGCCCTGGTATCCATGAAGGAAATATTTACTATATAGGGGGAGGATTTGTCGTCTAGGCTTGTGTTTATCCTTATGTCGCCTATTTCCTCCTTCAGCTTCTCGGTAAAGTATGCCCTTAGCTCCCCTACTTGCCTGCCCTCCCTCTCATAGTTCTCTGCTGCAATCTTGACAGCCTCTCCAAATCCTATGATGCCAGTTAGGTTTTCTGTTCCGGACCTTATGCCCCTTTCCTGGTTTCCACCAAATACCAGGGGTTCTATGGAGTGTTTCTTGTCTATATAGAGGCCGCCTATTCCCTTGGGTCCATGAATCTTGTGGCCGCTAAAGGAGTAGGAGTCCACCCCCCAGGCCTTTAGGGATATGGGTAGCTTGCCGAAGCCCTGAATCCCATCTACATGAAATAGGGTTCCTGGGTTCTTCTCCCTTATTATTCTGCCAATCTCAGCTATGGGTTCTATGGCACCAATTTCGTTGTTTACCTGCATAATGGCAACTAGTATGGTATCATCTCTGATGGAATTTTTCAATTCTTCTAGGGAAATATGGCCGTATTTATCTATATCCAGATAGCTTACTTCATAGCCCTGTCCTTGGTAGGATTTCATAATATTTAGTATGGATGGGTGCTCTATCCTGCTGGTGATTATGTGCCTGCCCCTCTTCTTGTGTTTCTTTACAAAGCTCTGAATGGCTATATTGTTGCTCTCAGTCCCGCCTGAACTAAAGTAAATCTCTCTTTGATCCACCATGAGAAAGTCGGCTATCAAGTCCCTGGCTTCTTTTATTCTTTTCTCCGCCCTTAGCCCCAACCTATGGAGGGAGGAGGGGTTGCCAAAGTCCTCCAAGAAGGATTTTGTCATAATATCTGCTACTTCCTTTCTGGGTCTAGTGGTAGAACAATTATCTAAATAGATCAAATACTATACACCTCTTGTCTAAAAATTTTAAAGTTCTGATAATTTGCTATTTCTGGCCCAGGTCTTCCTAGGCTAATCATGTCATCTACTACATTATATATTATTTCTCCCATATATTAAAGGACAATTAAATACCCGAGGAATAATATGGATAGGCTCTTTTTTGTCGAATAATGATTTTTTTCGCAAAAAGGTGTTGCAATATATTTAAGACTTTGCTATACTTAAATAGTGGTTATCCCCCTGGTAACCTCAAATAAGATCTCTATTCCCAATACCCCTTTTGAACGGTTTTACATCCGTGAAAGGATGAAGACTCCATTTTGGAGTCTTTTTTCTTTTTTGTTCTATAATCTTCCTTTATATGTTATATTTAAATTGTATTAAATTTTGGGAGGTCTTTATATGATAAAGAATAAGGTTGCTATTATATTTACAGGCGGTACCATATCCATGAAGGTAGATCCAAGAATACATGCCGCTATACCCGCCTTGACTTCTGAGGAAATCCTGGGCATGGTGACAAATATTGAGAGGTTTGCACAGCTTGAGATTATCAACTATGCCAACCTGCCTAGTCCACATATCAATCCAAGGATGATGATGGAGATAGCTATTTTGGTTAAGGAAACCATTGCCAGAGAGGATATAAGCGGGGTCATTGTCACCCATGGAACTGACACCCTAGAGGAAACTGCATTTCTACTGGATTTAACTATTAGGACGGAAAAGCCAATCGTAGTAGTTGGCGCCATGAGAAATGGTTCGGAACTAGGCTATGACGGTTCTAGCAATCTATCTGCTGCCCTCTGTACTGCCATATCTCCAAGGGCAAAAAACAAGGGGGTCCTTGTGGTAATGAACAATGAAGTCAATGCTGCCAGTGAAGTGACTAAGACCAATACTCTTTCCCTAGATACCTTTAAGTCCCCTGAATTTGGCCCTTTGGGGATTGTAGACAATGACGAAGTTATTTTTTATAGGGATATTCTATCCCACCAGTTCATAGACACCGATAGGATAGAAGAAAAGGTCGGACTGATCAAGGCCGTCCCCGGTATGGAATCCGACATAGTAAACTTTTACATTGACAGGGGCTACAGGGGCATTGTCATAGAAGCCCTGGGCAGGGGTAATCTACCTCCTGAAATGCTTCCCGGTATCAAGGAGGCCATAGACCAGGGTCTAGCTATTGTCATGGTATCTAGGTGCCCAACAGGCAGGGTACTGGATAGCTATGGCTACGAGGGAGGCGGCAAGATGCTCAGGGAGATGGGGGTCGTATTTGGTGGCAACCTGCCCGGTCAAAAACTCCGCATCAAGCTTATGCTGGCCCTGGGCATCACCGATAATTTAGAGAAAATCAAGGAAATGATTGAATACAATGTCCTAGGTTGAACCAAAGCCTATAAATTTAATTTCAGGATAAATACTGCCATAGGAGTAATCAAAGTTCATATCCTCCCCTGACTCTAGGGTCAGGTATTTGTAGCGGACAAAGTCCATGGTCTTGGTTCTCTTCCACATATGGAGCTTGGCCCAGGTCTTGCCCATATCTTCACTGTATCTGCTGGCAACCTGGTCCATCTCCAACCAGCTAACCCATAGCTTGCCCCTGTAGTATATCATGGTGGGATGGGCAGGGCTGCCCGGCCTAGATATTGACTGGTCTCCATATTTGACTAGGAGGCTTTCTTCTAGGTACTGGCAGTAGGTAAAGTGGATCTCTCCTCTTATTATTATGCCGTCTAGGAAGAGCTTTTCCCCTTCTCCACCTGCTAGAAGTTCTTCTCCTCCCCATTCTAATCTATCCCTATGGAATTCCCTGTAGACTATTTCCCTGTCATTTCTATAGTAGAGTAAAATTGCCCTGCCCTCCTGGACTAGGAATTTCATGCTGTTTATCAGCTTTGCTCCTACCTCACTTATTATGTAGTCATACCATTTTCCTCCAAGGTTAAAATGATGATTTATGGTGTATTTGTCTGGATCTTCCATGGATCTAATATTGTATATTATATGGATTGCCCCATCTTCCAGGCCTATGGTCAAGTTAAATACTTCTGATATGGCCTTGTCCGTCAGTATTGTTTCCTCTCTTATATCCTCATCTACCGTCACTAGGACAAGATAACCTGCTGTATTTTGATATAGTAGATATATGCTAGTCTTATCCCTGATGGCTATATCGTATTCCTCCAGTATATCGCTTTTTAAAATCCTTCTTTCTGGCACTTCCCCGCCATTGGCTAGGTCTTCCATCAAAAGATTATTCTTGCTCTTTCTAAAGAGCCAAAGGTCTTCCCGATTTTTTTGGACTAGTGTCCACTTGTCAGTATAAAAAGCCATATCTACACCCTCTTTGCCTAAAAATTTCCTTTCTCCCTACTATATCTATTGGTTTTTCTAGATTTATATTACTCTTTTATCTGTAACCAATTAATGGGGACTAGAATATATTGTGAGTGAGAAGTAAAACATATATTATTTTGAGGGGAGGAAAAAATATGTCTTTAAATATATTGCCAGATGATGTTACTCAAGGTATTGGAGATAGATGTTGTGTTGGAACCACTGGCTGTGAGTGGGATGGTACCTTGAGAAGAGTAGTGACAGAACCAGTTTTTGTCCAAAAGGTCTATGACGCTACCCTAGTAAATTTACAGGCCCTCAGTACTGTAAATGGCATTAGATTTAGTCCAAATCTGCCAAGGGGTGCTAGGATTGTAGGAGTATCTGACCTCAGATGCGTAAGGTTCTTCAACCCTTCTAATATGAAGGACCCTAGAAATCTAGTTATCGACCCTGAAACAGTCCTTTCGGGGGGAGAGTTTGTAAAGGACGAGAGGGGCAAGGTAGTTGAGGTAGTTGGACCCGATGGAATAAAGAATCAAAAAATTATATATGCAAATACAGGAGAGTGCGACGACATTGGAAGGGGAACCCCAGTATTCGGCACCCAAAGAATTTGTTTGAGGGGAAATGTCTATATAGAGATTGACCTTGTAATCCTAGATTCTAGGGGAAGGAGAAGCACCATAACTTTGACATCTAATGTTCCCATTGCACCGGTAAACGCTCCGCTTATACTGACTAATTTCTTTGAACTGTGTATACCATCAGTATATGATTCGGCCTTCTTCCCAAGATTTGCTGAATTCTGCAATATCCTCTGTGAGACTAGGCTGGGTACCAATAGTATCTCCAGAGATATCCGCCTAAATCCTGAGACTGGAGAAGTGAGGATTGACCTGATTATAGCCATTTGTATTGCCTGTGAAAAGAAGATTATCGTTCCCGTACAATTGTGCATTCTTTCTACAGGGTTTACAGAAATATCACCTGAAGTATCGCCAATATGTACCACATTCCCGACCTTGTTCCCAAGGCAGATTGATGAAGATAGTGTTGGGGATATAGTAGATCCACCTTCCTGCAGACCAAAAAAACCCATCAGAGATGGATTTCGAAGTCTAGAGACCGAGGTCTATATGGATGAAGAATTCTCAGATGGCTACAATGAATAGTTGAAAAGGTGCTAAATCAAGCACCTTTTTATTTTATCAATTCTTGTCTCCTTTAGTTTCTATCCCCATGTCCATTTTATTCAATACCTTGGAGGCCAAATAGCTTATGATAATCGCTACAATTAACCTGATTCCCAATAAGAACCAGAGACTAGCCCCTACCACTACGAATAGGAGGGTATCTTCTATGACTGCATGGCAGGCCACTAGAAATATCATAAGGGTATATAGGTCCCTCTTGCTCAGATCGTTTTCCTCTGCACTCTCTATGATGACTCCTGCCCCGTAGGATAGGCCAAATATGAGGCCGATTATTAGGGGGAAAACTGCATTATTCGAGATGTTTAAAAACCTAGCTATGGGGGAAATCTTGTGAGACAGCCTATCCAGTATATTTGAATCCTTTAGGACTTCCATCACCATCATAAGGGGGATGATGATTTTTGCCATAGTCAATACTGAACTAAGGGAGCCTAAGACGCTTTCCTTTATATATAGTGAAAAATCCATTTTGACCTCCTATAATAGTAAATTTAATACTAGGGCAGAGATAATGGCCAGGCCCAGCCTGATGAATACGACTAGGACTATGCTGACTCCTGTCCTCTTTGCAACTGCTGACTCCAAGAAAAGGCTGTGGGAGAAAGACAGCATAACAGATAATATGGTAATCTGTTTTATGGTAAGGGACATACTGACTATGGCCCCTATGCTTGCATAGAGGTTTATAAAGTTTCCTAAAACCAGTACCACAGAGGCCTCACCGGGCAGTCCCAATATGCTCATAGCCGGCTCAAACCAAGGGGATATGGTGTCCAATATATGGCTCATTTTTAGTAGGGTCACAAAAAAGTATACCGGAACCACTATCTTTGTCAGTTTCCACAAGGTGATTAAGCCCTTTTTAAGGCCCCTTTTCCCGCTTTCTTCAATCATATTATCACCTGCTTCCCTTCTATTCATGGGATTCCATGCTATGGTCCAATATATAGTAGAGATAGTCAGCAATCAGGTTTATTTCCTCATTGCTGGTAACCTTGATGTCCAGCGAATAGGATACATAGTCAAGGAAGGCATCTATACCCCTAAAGGGCAGTTCTATAGAAGAAAGCAGGTTCCTCATCCTAATTTTTCCCTCTATGTTGCTCATTCCCCTTATGGACCTATTGACGTATTTAATCAAGGAATCACAGGACTGAGATAGGTAGTCCCCGTCTATTTGCTTCTTGTTGTCCAAGGACAGTATATCTCCGTCAATTAATTCCATATCTCCAAAGTACATGAGAACCTTGCTGGTATTTTCAATTATCTCATTTAATTCAGTGAAATCAAAATCATCCCTATTGGCTGCCTCCCTGGATAAGGTGCCAAAGTCCTCTAAATAGCCGAATAAGGCGGCTTGTATTGAGTTTCCAATTGGTTCAAGTTTTTCTATAAATTCATCTGCCATCCCTTCATCTGATCCTTCTATTAGATTAGTCCACTGACTGTATAGGTCCTTAACCCTCGGGGAATCAAAATCTTCAGGAATCAGGGCTATGACGATAAACTTATTTACTACCATGCCCATTTCCACGATGAGATTGTACATGTCCAGTATTTCCTTCTCAAGGCCTTTGATATCCTCGACAATCTTGATTAACTGGTCTAGTATTTCACTGGAAAAATCAATATTCCTATATCTGTGAATTTCTTGAAAATAGTAGTCAAATTTCGTACCATATCCATCCTGTAGTGAACTGTCGAATAGCTTTTTGAGCTTCTTTATATGTTTTTCGAATTCAAATTGAGTACTGCCAACAAAACCATTAACCAGTGACTCCTTGACGACATCGTAAAAGTTATTTTTGACTAGCCTCATGGGCACTGCCTTGATTACCTGGGAAATAATATAGGCATACTTTTCATAGTCATCCTTTACCCCTGTAAGGGTTTGGTGTATCTTATCTATTAGGCCGTTGACCAGGTTTTTTTCATAGGCAAAGTCTCTGTAGTTTTTCTTGGCCAAGGCCTTGTTAATCTGATGCTCTAGGAGCATGCCCGCATATGAAAGCTCTATATAGTATCCTTCTGCAAGGGATGAAAGTTCAATCAGGCCCTGTCTTTGCTCCATTAGCCCCTCTAGGTCCCCTTTCCCCTCAACTGTCTTTGAACCCATTAGGTCCCTTGTCCCTTCAACTAGAACCCTAAAATTCTGGTCTAGGCTCTTTAGCTCCCTAGTGTCCCTCATGTATTCCATGTTTTCAAAAGATTTCAACTGCCTTCTAAGGTTGATTAGGTTGCTAAATATAGCTATATGGCTGGCCTCTTTGATTAATTTAAGCTGGGCACTATTTAGTAGGAGAATCTCTTCTCCCAATTTATCATTGGTCATATCTTCGACTTTTTCAATCAGATCCATTGTCTTTATCCTCCACTTATTTTCTTTTGATTATCCCTCATATTGATATATAATATTGTATAATAAGTGTATTATATCATAGAGAAAGCTTAAGGTGAACATAATGGAGATTATTAGGTCAAATATTATCCACCCCCTAAGGGCAGAGAAATATTTCCCTGAAAATAGGGTAACTTTTATAGATATTGAAACTACTGGATTAGATAGGAAGAGGGAGGTCATATATCTCATTGGGCTCCTATATTTTGATTGGACAAGGGAGTCCTGGATTCTCAATCAGTACTTTGCAAGTGATTTGGCTAAGGAAGGGAGACTCCTTGAAAGCTTTATAGCTGACCTTCAGGACTTCGATCTCCTAATCAGCTACAATGGCGATTCCTTTGACTTGCCCTTTATCGGCCATAGGCTCAAAAAATACGGGCTGGATGACAAGTTCTTTCAGGGTCTCGGCTCCTTTGATTTATATAGGCTTGTGCGAAAAAATAATATCTTCCTAAACCTGCCTAGTCTTAAGTTGAAGAGCCTAGAGCAATTCCTTGGTTTTGAAAGGGAAGATAAGTACTCCGGTCTGGAATGTATAGGGTTCTACTATGATTATATGGAAAATAAGGACCCAATATTGAGGGAAAATATCTTGAAGCATAATTTTGATGATTTGGTAAATATGTTGGATACAATATCTATCTTGGATGTCCTGGATGAGAAGAAGGCTTTTAGCCTACAATTTGAGGGAAGAGAAAGAAAATTCTCCATCAGTGCCATAGAAGGTTCAGGAGATACTTTTCTTGTCAGCGGAGATATAGAGCCTAAGATCCAAAATAACTTAAAATACTATAGGGATAGCTATAGCCTAGTCACGGAGGGGCAGAGTTCATTTTCTCTTACCCTATACTATAAGACTGGATTTGTAAGCGAGAATGAAAAGGGCCTATATATGGATACTGCTGATTTTCCAGACTTATCCTCTTTTGAAAATAAGTCCCCCTACAAGTTGGGCAAAAACATAGCCCTCCTAAAGGTTGGAAAATCATATTGTTTTGAAAATATTAAAAGCCTTGTAAAAGAGATATTCAAGTCCATAAGTTGACAAAGAAAAAAACAGACTATTGTCTGTTTTTTTTTATGGGCCTTCAGGGACTCGAACCCCGGACCTACCGGTTATGAGCCGGGCGCTCTAACCAACTGAGCTAAAGGCCCTTGTCCATGGACCTGGGTGGACTCGAACCACCGACCTCACGCTTATCAGGCGTGCGCTCTAACCACCTGAGCTACAGGTCCATGAGATTTAAATGGCAGGGGTGGCAGGATTTGAACCCACGACATTCGGTTTTGGAGACCGACGTTCTGCCACTGAACTACACCCCTCTATATTTTCATAGTATATGTCCTACTTGTAAATGGGCCTTCAGGGACTCGAACCCCGGACCTACCGGTTATGAGCCGGGCGCTCTAACCGACTGAGCTAAAGGCCCCAATAATAAAAATGGTGCCCGGAGCCGGAATCGAACCAGCGACACGTAGATTTTCAGTCTACTGCTCTACCGACTGAGCTATCCGGGCAAGTTAATTTTGCTATTATATTGGCTTGTATGTAAGGAAAATGGGCCTTCAGGGACTCGAACCCCGGACCTACCGGTTATGAGCCGGGCGCTCTAACCGACTGAGCTAAAGGCCCCTAACAATGCAATGAAAGTATATTGATGACGGAGAAGGAGGGATTTGAACCCTCGCGCCCCGTGAAGGACCTACTCCCTTAGCAGGGGAGCCTCTTCAGCCGCTTGAGTACTTCTCCATATATATTGCAATTATAAAAACCTACTATATAGGCTAAGAAATCACGGAGAGGGTGGGATTCGAACCCACGTGGGCTTGCACCCTAACGGTTTTCAAGACCGCCCCGTTATGACCGCTTCGGTACCTCTCCACATTCAGTGATCCATCCGCGATTCGAACGCGGGACACCCTGATTAAAAGTCAGGTGCTCTGCCGACTGAGCTAATGGATCAGTATGGCTGGGGTGACAGGACTCGAACCTGTGGAATGCTAGAGTCAAAGTCTAGTGCCTTACCGACTTGGCTACACCCCAATGTTTGTTGGCGCGCCTAGGAGGATTCGAACCCCCGGCACACGGATTAGAAGTCCGTTGCTCTATCCTACTGAGCTATAGGCGCATAAATAAAAAATTATTGTATAAACCATTTTCCGCAGTTTCGAAACTCAAATCTATTTGCTCGTAAACTCACATAGATTTGGTTCTCAGTGCGTTTGACCTACCATCGATTTGCTTCTCCCTTCAGTCGAACAAATCGGGTTAGGTCATAAGCGGGTGAAGGGAATCGAACCCTCGCAACCAGCTTGGAAGGCTGGGGCTCTACCACTGAGCTACA
>JBBAEY010000038.1:0-20703 GCA_041655755.1 Tissierellaceae bacterium | reverse complement strand
GTTATTTCCCTTAGGCCCTCTATATAATATGCCATCCTACCTAAGACCATCTTTGTCTCCGTGGGCACTAGATATCCTACTCCCGAGAGCAATCCACCCGCTGCAACATTGACAAAGTACTCATCGTTCACCTTGCCCAAATCCACATCGATAATATTCTCTCTTTTTATTAGCTTATAAAATTCATTTATATTTTTTGGTATCTTCAAATAATTAGCAAAGTCATTTACAGTCCCCGATGGCAATATAGCTACTGGTATCTTTCTTTCACATGAAATAATTCCTTTAGCCACCTCATTTACTGTCCCATCTCCACCGCTAACGACTAAAAAATCCCATCCCTCCCTACAGGATTTAATGGTTTCATTTAGGGCGTCATTTTTTTCTTTTGTAATAAATTTGTTGACCGTATAGCCGTCATCTAAGAGGAGCTTACACAGTCTATCAATCCGCCTCTCCATAGTCTGCCGTCCAGAGGAAGGATTGAATATAATCTTGACTTTTTTCAAGTTAATCACCCTTATAATATGATTTATCCTTATATGATATAAGAGTTAAGGGAGCATTCTAGAAATACCCCAAGTATATTTGCCAGCCCAGCCTTTATATCAAATTAAGAAGCAAGTTATAGCTTATTCTATTATAGCAAAAAAACTAATGAATTTAAAAGACCTTTCGATAATTTTAGTAGGAAATAATCAGAAATATTGAAAAGAACCCATTCCAAGGGTTCTCATCTCTTTTTAATATAGTTTTTAATTGTTTCTATGACCTCGAGCAATAGTTTGATATAATTATCAATGCTTTTCACATTATGCTGAAAGGCAAAGGCGGTCTCAGACACGCTATCCGTAACTATGTCCAGTGTATCTACAATCTTATGTGTAGAGCTATCAATAGAATCAGTAATAGAACCTACTTGAGTTGAAATATCATTGACATTATGTATCAACTCAGTTACCTCTGGCGACAGATCCTTTAAGGCAGTATTTGTAGTTTTCGTTATGGCATTGATATTTTGGCTAATTTCAGGCAATTGATTGGCCATGGAATTAATGTTTTTTACATTTGCTTCAAAAGTGGTATTTATGGTAGTTAACAATTTGTTGATATTTTTAAACACAATAATTAAATATGTCAAGGCTCCAATACCTAATAAAAATAAAACTAACTTAAATAAATCTTGTATTGTAAGAGCTGAGCCCATAATTATCCCCCCTTAATTGGAAGTATCATCCTTAGATTCTGTTACCTCCTCGACAATTTCCTCCATGGCTTCTTCGACAATATCCTCTACATCATCTTTTTTGTCCTTTAAATTCGAATACACCTGTTTTATTTCTGTCTTTACTTTTTGTTGCAATTCCTTAGCTACTTCCATTTGCTCATTTACAGTATCTTTAATATCCTCAGTCATTTCCTTAGTTTTATTTGCAATATCTTCCCTTGTCTCCTTACCTGACTTAGGTGCCAGCAAGATACCCGTAACTGCTCCTATGGCAGTGCCTACTGCCGTACCTACGGCGACATTCTTTGCAGTCTCCATTTGTTTCTCTTTCTTTGCCTTCTTTTTTTTCTCCTCCAGATACCTATTTATCATAATAATCTCTCCCCTCTTTTCAAGTCTTGTATAGTTTCTTTTACCCTAAAAGTTAATTTGTAATCAAATTTATGGCCCTAAAACTTCTCATTCAATAATTTATTTAGTTGTGCCGCCTGATATCCACTTTCTTCTGCAAAAGCCTTAAATAAGTCTGCCACCTCGCTGTCTTCTACCTTTTTTGAATTGAACTCATAGTCCCTTACCATCTCTTCTGCATCTAAAATCATTTTCTTTACAATTTCCTTTGTTGTAATTTCCATTACCCTTTCCTCCAAATCACTATATTATATATGTAATTTTCCCTTATCCTTAAATATTTATACTCAGAATATAAATATTTAAATTTGTGCTTTAAAATATTGTATTTTCATTTATAATGATTATGAGGCTATTTATTTTGGGCATCGAAATATCTATGCAGTATAAAGTGAGGTTTAATCATGTCGGCATTCTCAACATTAAAGGATTTTTTTAAGCTACATAAGTGGAATTACATTATTGGCATTCTTTGGCTTCTGGCCATAGACTCTATACAACTCTATGTTCCCCAAATCTATAGGTCCCTTACGGATGATTTTGAAATAGGAATATTAACCAGGGAAAATATAATTAAGTATGCTCTATTAATTATAGGAACTGGACTGATGATAGGCCTGGGCAGGTATTTTTGGAGAATTTATATTTTGGGCACATCCCGTGAACTAGAGTACTATATCAGGAAGAGGATTTTTAATCACCTCCTAACCCTTTCTCAAAATTATTATAATACCCACAAGACTGGAGATCTGATGGCGCACTCCACCAACGATGTAAATGCTGTCCGAATGGCCATTGGCCAGGGCACAATTATGATTGTGGACTCGGTGTTTTTAATATTCCTGTCAATAATAATGATGGTACGTACTACCAATCTAAGACTAACGGCTATTGCCCTATTTACTTTACCCTTTATTATTTTGATAGTCAGTAGGTTTGGCAAGGTAATCCACAAGAGATTTAGAATTGTACAGGAAGCATTTTCTGACCTTACCTATACAACACAGGAAAGTTTTTCTGGTATTAGGGTTATAAAGTCTTTTGTGCAAGAGGATTTAGTCCTTGAGCATTTTACAAGGGTCAATGAGGATAATCTAAAAAAGAATATTAGTCTGGTCCTAGTATCTGGAACCTTCCACCCCTTTATACAATTTATATCTTCTATCAGTTTTCTCTTGATTATTTATTTTGGTGGTAAAGATGTAATATACAATAGGATAAGCCTGGGGGATTTCATTGCCTTTAACTCCTATCTTGGCCTACTTATCTGGCCTATGATGGCTCTTGGTTGGGTAATAAATGTCTTGCAAAGAGGTGCAGCATCTATGGAGAGAATCAATCTTATCCTCGATGAAGAGCCAGAAATATTTGATATGGACAAGGCCCTAGACCTTAAAAATCTAAGGGGTAGGATAAGATTCGAAAATGTGTATTTCAAATATCCAGGCATCCATAACTATACACTGGAAAATATAAGTTTTTCCATTGAAGCTGGAAGGTCCTTAGCAATTGTCGGTAGGACTGGCAGTGGAAAAACTACCATTGTAAGCCTCTTGCTAAGGTTATTTGACATTGACAATGGCAAAATCCTGATAGATGACTACCCCATCGGGGAGTTGAGCCTAAAAACCCTAAGGGAAAATATTGGATATGTAGCCCAGGATAATTTCTTGTTTTCCACATCTATCGAAGATAATATTGCCTTTGCCTTCGATGAATCAATAGCCAGGGAAAAAGTATACAAGGCTGCGAAACTTGCAGAAATATATGAAAACATAGATGATTTTCCAGACAAGTTTGATACGGTCCTCGGTGAGCGAGGTGTAACCCTATCTGGGGGCCAAAAACAAAGGACCTCCATAGCAAGAGCTATCATTAAGGAACCGCCCATATTGATCTTAGATGATAGTCTTTCTAGTGTCGATACAGAAACTGAGGAAAAGATCCTTAGAAATTTAAAAGATATCTTTTCCCATACTACTACAATCATAATCAGCCATAGGATTTCTACTATCAAGGATTGTGATGAAATTATTTTCCTTGATGAAGGGAAAATAGTAGAGAGGGGAAATCATAGATACCTCCTATCTCAAAAAGGCTTATATAGAGACCTTTATGAAAAACAACTCCTAGAGGAAAAAATAAACAATTGAGGGTGAGAGAATGAGTTCAGGTTTCCACGACGACGAAATAATTGGCAAGGCCTATGACAGCAAATTGATGAAAAGACTGTTAAGATATGCAAGACCTTATTGGCATTACCTGCTTTTGGCAATCATAATGATGATAGTAATTACCGGTTTGGAGCTATTAAGGCCATATTTGTTAAAGGTTACTATAGACGATCATATAGGTGGTTATAAAAAACCAATGTATGAGATGGAGATAAATGCCCCATATGATGGTCTAATTTTCAATGGATACAAATATGTAAAAACCAATGACATAGATGACAAGGAAATTGAATACCCGATAGTAAATATTATAATGAGGATAAAAACTACTATCTTGGCAAGCTAGAGGATGAGGATATAGACAAGAGGCTACTATTGAGTCAAGATGATTATTTAAAATTTAGGGAAAGCGACCTGGAGGGCATTAACCGCATTGCTATTATCTTTTTTGGAGCAATTATTCTATCTTTTATTTTAAACTATTTACAGGTCCTCATACTAAACTTAACATCCCAAAAAATTGTATTTAATATTAGACAGGAAATATTTGCTCATATTCAGGGCTTATCTATTTCATATTTTGATAAGAACCCCGTTGGCAGATTGGTGACTAGGGTTACAAATGATACAGAAACCCTAAATGAGATGTATACATCGGTACTGGTAAACCTATTTAAAGATATATTCATCTTAATTGGCATCATCTTTGTGATGATGAGGATGGATCTTCTCCTGGCCCTGGTTTCCCTCTCCCTTATTCCATTTATCTTGATTGCTTCAATTATATTTAGAAGGAAGATTAGGGTCATCTATAGGCTTGGACGTGCCCAATTAGCCAAGATCAATGCCAGCCTAAATGAAGATATAACGGGCATGAAGCTAATACAGGCCTTTAACAAGGAAAATAAGATGTCGTCAAGATTTGATAGTTTAAATAAGGATTATTTAAAGACATCTAAAAAAGAAATATCAATATTTGCTATCTTTAGGCCAAGTATAGAGGTAATTCGTTCTTTAGGTATAGCGGCATTGATTTACTTTGGCGGTGGTCAGGTAATTTCCACCAAGATTGAATTTGGTGTCCTCTATGCCTTTATAGACTATATTCAAAGGTTTTTTGAACCTATACTGGATTTAACAGAGAAATATAATATACTGCAATCTGCCATGGCCTCAAGCGAAAGGATTTTCACCATCCTTGATGAAGATACTAGGATTGAAAATAATCCCAATTCAATTGACAATGGGGAAATACTTGGAAAGATTGAATTTAAAAATGTTTGGTTTGCCTACCAAGCTAATAACTGGGTCCTGAAGGATATTAGTTTTACCATAGAGCCGGGAGAGGCCATTGCATTCGTCGGAGCCACTGGTGCTGGAAAGTCGTCAATAATCAATCTTATCACGAGATTTTACGATACCCAAAAAGGAGAAATCCTGATCGACGGCATCAATATCAAGGATTTTGATAAATCCTACCTTAGAAAGAATATTGGCGTGGTATTACAGGATGTATTTCTCTTTACTGGAACCATAGAAGACAATATTCGCCTCAACAACAAGAGTATTAGCCGAGAAAAGATAGTTGAAGTGTCTAAATACGTCAATGCTCATAACTTTATAGATAAGCTGGGAGGGAAATATGAAGAGGCTGTCATGGAGCGGGGTTCAACCCTATCTTCTGGTGAAAGACAGCTCCTGGCCTTTGCTAGGACCTTGGCCTACGACCCGCAAATACTGATATTAGATGAAGCTACCTCCTCTATCGATACAGAGACTGAAGTCTTAATACAAGATGCCCTGGAAAAACTCATTAAGGGTAGAACTACCATTGCTATAGCCCATAGGCTTTCAACTATACAGGATGCTGATAAAATCATAGTCTTGAGCAAGGGCAGCATAGTTGAAATGGGTAATCACCAGGAATTATTGAGGAAGGAAGGCATCTATTACGATTTATATAAGCTTCAATATAAAGAAAGTTTTGCAGAATAGCTTTTGCTAATGGGTCTTTACTATTCAATTCTTTTCTAGTACAATAATCTGAAAGATAAATTTAGGAGTGTTTAAATAATGTATGATTTTCATCTTCATAGTGAATATTCAATGGACTCAAAAGCATCAATGGAATCAATGGTCCTATCTGCCATAGGCAGTAATTTAAAATCTATCTGCTTCACTGATCATGTCGACTACGATGTGACTTCTGAAGGCATTGATTTTGTCTTTAGAACTGCCGACTATTTTAGAAATATTAACCAGGTCAAGTACAAGTACAAAAACCAAATTGAAATATTGGCAGGGGTAGAAATCGGTATGCAGTCCCATTTATTTGAAAGGTATAATAAACTTATCGAAGAAAATGAATTTGACTTTGTAATTATGTCCATACATGCAGTTGATAAAATAGATATACACACTGGCGAATTTACTAGGAAATACGAAGCCCAAGAAGCCCTTGAAAGATATTACAAGGAAATAAACAAATGCGTTTCAGGCTTCAGTAATTTCGATGTATTTGGCCATCTGGATTTCATAGATAGGTATTTTGACAAGGGTGTTTCCATACCAAGGTTTGAGGATTACCATTTTCTTGTATATGATATCTTAAGACTTTTGATAGAAAATAATAAGGGCCTTGAAATCAATACTGCTGGAATGAGATATGGACTTGGATATTACCACCCAAAGATCTCCATACTCAAATTATACAGGGAGCTAGGCGGTGAAATCATCACCATTGGCTCGGACTCCCATACGCCAGAGACCATTGGCCATGACTATAAACTTGTAGAAAAAATCCTTAAGGACCTAGGTTTTAAATATATCTATATATTTAAGGATAGGAAAAAGTTTCCCATTAAAATAGCATAAAAAATCCTCTTAGGGCAAGCCCTAAGAGGATTTTAATCCCCACAATGCCGTTAACTAATCTAATTCACACCCGCCTATCTATAGGTGGGTTTCCTGCTACTGCTTTCAAACTTCCCCTAAGGGCTTGCCCTCCAACAGTAAACTTAGACTCCCGTGTCTTTTATGTCGGTTGAATTATCAAAGCCAACGCACATCGCAGAATACTTTCTATATACATTATATCTCTTTTACTTATATTTTTCAAGAAAACAATAGCCACATTTTTATCTGTTAAATATTAGCAGGTCTATTTCTTCCTCTGTAAGTACTTCCTTCATTATGAGATTATCTGCCAAGATCTTTAGCTTGTCCATATTTGATTCCAATAAATCCAAGGTATCCGAATACAACTTGTCTAAAATTTCCTTGGCTCTTTTAATGAGAATCTTGTGATTTAGATTGTTATTAGCCAATACATTGTAATTCATAAGGCCAACCTCTTCATCCATACCAAATAAACCTACCATTGACAATACAATTTCTGTTGCCTTTTCCAAATCAGATGAGGCCCCTGTTGTAACCATATCCTTGCCATAAATTATTTCCTCCGCTGCCCTTCCACCAAGTGCAACCCTTATATTTGACAGGATATCTTTCTTTGTCTGATACATCTTATCTGGCGGTAAATTTAGACTAAAGCCTCCCATACCCTTGGTACTGGGGATTATACTTACCTTAGTTACCCTATTGTTTTTGGCAATTAGCTTTGCAACTAAGGCATGGCCTGCCTCATGATAGGCTGTTATTTCCCTATCTTCAATATTTATAGCTGACCTATCCTTTTTCTCATCCCCTACCAATACAGAAAAATAGGCCTTGTCAATATGAGAAAATGTAATTTCCCTAGATTTATCCTTTGCCGCCTTGATAGCGGCCTCATTCATAAGATTTTCAAGCTTTGCCCCACTAAAATATACAGTCTCCAGTGCAAGCCTTTTAAAATCCACGTCCTTGGAAATAGGTTTATTTTTACTGTGCAATTTCAATATCTCATATCTGCTCTTTACATCTGGTAAATTGATTTCTACCTGTCTATCGAACCTTCCCGGCCTTAAGAGTGCCTCATCTAATATGTCAATCCTATTGGTTGCCGCCACCACAATGATCCCCTCATTGTCGTTAAATCCAGACATCTCTGTTAATAGTGCATTTAGGGTTCTATCCCCTTCTTCACTGCCCGATGGATGGTTCCCAGACTTTCTCTTCTTGCCAAGGGAATCTATCTCATCGATGAAAATTACAGATTTTCCTGCCTCCTTAGCCTTCTTGAATAGTTCTCTGATCCTACTGGCTCCAAGCCCCGCATACACCTGTACGAAATCAGAACCAGACACTGCAAAGAAGGGTACTCCAGCTTCCCCTGCCAAGGCTTTGGCTAGCAAGGTCTTCCCCGTGCCTGGAGGTCCATATAGTAAGACTCCCCGTGGCAGTCTAGCACCAAAATTAGTGTATATTTCCGGATTTTTTATAAAGTCAACCATATCCATCAAGGACTCTTTTGCCTCTTCATTGCCAGCAACATCCTTAAATTTTATCCCCTTCGATTTTTCACTCTGGGTATCAATCTTTGACAGGTCGCTCATTTCCTTGGCAGCCTGTTTGGACATATTTCTACTCAAATAAAAGACCATAAAAGCAAGGGCAGATAAGATTAAAAACATTGGTATTGCCTGACTTAACTGTTGGTCCTTTTCTAAAACCTTCACCTCATACAATAGCAATTCTTCCTTAAAACTATCCTTTCTAGGATTGTCGGTCGCCATTATCTTTCCATTGGTGAGTTTTATCTTAATTTTGTCATTATTAGATAATTCGACTTCCTCTACTAGTCCTTTCTCTAAATGGGTCAAAAATAGGGTATAGGCCAAATCTTCTACCCTCTTGTTTGTCCTCAAAAAAAATAGCCCCAATATTGTCATAGAGATAAGTATAGATAGGACAATCTTATTCTTCCTATTTATCCCCATTTTTTATCCTCCTTTTAGGTTTACATAATCTATCAATATTATAACATTGGCCTATCTTCTTGTCCATTTCCTTCATTTGTTAATTTGTAGACCCTTATCTTCTTACAGGGCCAAGTTTACTGCTTCTTCAATTCTTTAATTAATTCCTCCATGTCTCTTGGTAGGGGAGCTATAAATTCAATGTCCTCCTTATTTCTGGGGTGCCTTGCCCTGATATAGTAAGAATGAAGAGCCTGCCTCCTAATAAATGTATCCCCTTCTCCATAGAGAGAATCCCCAATTATCGGATGGCCGATATAGGCCAGATGCACCCTAATCTGATGAGATCTGCCGGTAAATATCTGTATATCTAATAGACTGGCATCCCTATACCTTTGAATTAGCTTGTATTTGCTAAGGGCCCTTTGCCCACCGTCCATAACCATCTTTCTTATACTATCCTCTTCTTCCCTTCCTATGGGCATATCTATATAATCACTTTCCTTTTCCAAGCTACCCCTAACCAGTGCCTTGTACTTTTTCTCCACCGTAAAGTTTTCGAATTGTAATGCCATCTGCTGGTGTGCAAAAGAGTTTTTTGCTACAATTAAGACTCCAGATGTATCCATATCTAACCTATTGACGAATCTGATCTTTTTCTTTATTCCCCTTTCTTTAAAGTAATATGCTATACCGTTGGAAAGGGTATTAGTTTGATGGGATTTAGTTGGATGCACTACAATATTTGGACCTTTATTTAATATCAGTAAATCAAAGTCTTCATGGATTATATCTAAATCCATCTTTTCCGGTCTGGTATTCTCTTCCTCGTCCTCAAACAATAAGGATACTATATCGTCTTTTTTTAAAACTAGGTCCTTCCTCATAAACTTTCCATTTACATATATGTTTTTCCCCCTGTAGAGTCTCCTAAACAGTCTCCCCGACAAGTCCATACTGTATAGAAAAGTCTCTAAACTTAGTCCCTGTTCCTCTACCTTAAATAAAACAAGATTTTCATTTTCTTTAAACAAATCCATAAATTCCTCCAAAACTTTTCCTTTTTATTATATAATAGTTATATCAATTATAGCAGATATTATATCTTTTAGAAATTTATATCTTTTAGGAGGGGAATTCGTGGGCTTAAGAAAAGACAAGATTATCAATATCATATCAAATTATAATGCTGAATCAAAAAAGATAGCAGTACTTTTATCGGAAAGGCTAAAAAAAGCGGGTTTTTACGTCCCTGAAGGCTACAATCCAAAGGCAGAGCTCAATGTCTGCATAGGGGGAGATGGTGCCTTTTTAAGGGCTATTCATAGAAATAACTTCCCCGATATACCCTTTGTCGGAATTAATACTGGCCATCTGGGATTTTTCCAAGAAATTCTCCCTAGAAATATTGATGAATTTATAGAAAATTACATGAAAACTAATTTTACCATTGAGGAAATATCATTGGTAGATGCCGATATTTGCACAAGGGATAAATGTTTTTCCCTGACTGCTGTAAATGAAATTGTCGTCAAGGGAACCAAATCCAAGGTTGTACATTTGGATGTATTTATAGATGGAAATCACCTAGAGAAATTCAGTGGAGATGGTGTTATTGTTTCCACTCCTGTAGGAAGCACAGCCTATAACTTCTCCTCTGGCGGCAGTATAATATACCCAACCTTAAGGACCCTTCAGCTTACACCCTTGTCTCCAATTAGCTCAAAGGCCTATAGGTCCCTGCCCAATAGTGCCGTTGTTCCCGGAGATATTATAATTTCTATAAAGCCCGAATTGAGGTATGAAAACTCTGTTTTGGTAATAAATGATGGGGTGGAGTTCAAGTATAGCAATATAGAGGAAATTAATCTTAAACTATCGGATAGAAGTATTAAAAAGATTAATTTCGATAAAAATATGTACTGGAACAATTTAAAGAGCAAGTTTTTGTAGGAAATATAGGGCCTGGTCTGCTGTCGATTACGCAAACCAGGCCCTTAATTATATTAACTTATCCATTTCCTCTACTAGGTTGGCAAATATCTTCATTGCATTATCCACAGGTTCTTTGGTAGTCATATCTACTCCTGCCTTTTTCAAGACATTTAATGGATAGTCGGAGCTTCCACTTTTTAAAAAGTTTATATATTTTTCAACGGCAGTTCCCTTTTCCTCTAGTATCTTCTGGGAGAGTGCCACTGCTGCAGAGAAGCCCGTAGCATATTGGAATACATAGAAATCATAGTAAAAATGAGGAATTCTAGCCCACTCCATAGATATTTCATCGTCAATAACCATATTGGGTCCATAGTATAATTTATTCATTTCCCTGTAGCTTTCACATAAATAATCTGCTGTCAGGGATTCACCAGCTTCCAGATATTCATTTATGGTCTTTTCAAATTCCGCAAACATTGTTTGCCTGAAGACTGTGGTCCTGAAACTTTCCAAGTAGTGGTTTAGGAGATATAGCCTTTGATTTTTGTCCTCAAGGTTTTCCAGCATATAATTCAAAAGCAGAACCTCGTTGACTGTTGACGCAACCTCTGCCACAAAAATTGAATAGTCACCATATACATAGGGTTGATTTTTCCTCGTAAAGTAACTGTGGATTGAATGGCCCATCTCATGAGCTATGGTGAAGACACTGTCTAGGTTCTTGTGGTAGTTCAATAGAACAAAGGGTTTAGAATCGTAGGAGCCACTGGAATAGGCACCAGACCTCTTTCCCCTGTTCTCATAAATATCTATCCATTTGCTATTGAAACCCTCTTCCATTACCTTAATATATTCCTGACCTAGGGGACTGAGAGCCTTCTTGATAATCTCTACGCCCTCTTCATAGGAAATATTAAAGTCGACCTCCTTTACCATGGGAGTATATATATCATACATATGTAACTCATCTACTCCCAGAACCCTCTTTCTCATTTCCATATACCTATATATACTGTCTAAATTCTTGTGTATAGAAGCTATTAGATTGTCATAGACGGACAAAGAGATATTATTTCTATCCAGGGATGCTTCCCTACTGGTCTTGTAATTTCTTATTTTTGCATTTGTTATATTCTTTTTCAAATCGCCGTTCAATGAGGCAGCAAAGGTATTTTTAAATCCTTCATAGGTCTTGTACAGGCCCTTGTAGGCTCTCTTTCTTACCTCTCTGTCCTTAGACTCCATTAGAGGTATGAAATTCCCATGGGTGATTTCAATTTCCCTATCTCCCTCTCCTTTTATTGTGGGGAACTTCAAATCTGCATTACTTAACATGGAAAATATCTTCTGGGGACTAGAGGCTATTTCACCCATTTGTGCCAGTAGAGCTTCTTCCCTTGCTGACAATATGTGGTCCTTCTTTCTAAGTATATCATCTATATACTTCTCGTATAATCTTAATTCAGACTTTTCCTCATAGTATCTATTTAGGGTCTCTGCATCTATCTCCAGTAACTCTGGAACTACAAATGAGCTCACTCCTTCTACCTCTACATATATGGCCAGACCCTTGTCTGACAAGGCTTGAGAAGCAGCAACCCTTGTGTCTTCATCCAGCTTCATATGGGTATAAATATACAAATTTTCAACCTTTCTATAAAGCTCATCCTGCTCCCTTAGAACATTGTAGAGCCTTTCACCACTGTCTATTACCTTTCCCTTGTGGGACTCGAATGACTTTGCCATTTGCTTTGCTTTTGCAAAATCCTCCTCCCATTCCCTTGAATCCTTGTACATAGACTCAAGATCCCATTGATATTCTTTTTGAACATCTTTCCTTTCTTTGATTTCTACATTGTTCTCCATCTTTCTTCCTCCCTTATTCTTTAATATTTCTAATAGCATATAGCATTATTTCCCTTGCGATTGGTGCGGCCGACTTACCTCCAGTAGACTTATCTTCCTCTAAAACAACAGCTACTGAGACGGTGGGACTGTCAGCAGGGGCAAATCCTATAAACCAAGCGTGATTTTTACCAGAAGATAGCTCCGCTGTACCTGTCTTGCCAGCTACCTTGATATTTTTAATCCTTGCATTTACTCCTGTTCCAGACTGGACCACTTCTACCATCATATCCTTTATTTCCTCGGCCTTGATAGGATCTATAGCCTGGGATAAGACCTCTGGCCTCTTGGCCTTTAATAGCTTACCATCCTTAGATATTATCTCCTTTACCAAAATAGGTTTCATAATCTGCCCTTCATTTGCGATGGCTGAGGCTACCAATGCCATATTCAAGGGCGTAACCAATACCTTGCCCTGTCCTATAGAGGCAGCAGCTAACTCTAGGTCAGATGCCATCTCCCTATGGGGAAACTGAGAAACCCTAACAGGCAAATCGAAGGGAATATTTTGATTAAATAGAAAGTTCTCTGCCATATTGGAGATTTTGTCCCTGCCGACTTCTAAGGACTTATTTATAAAATAACTATTACATGATTTTACCAAGGCAGCTTTCAAATCAATAGGCCCGTGGGCCCTTCCCTCATAGTCCTGAAATATATAGCCCTCTACCTTTTCGCTGCCAAGACAATTGTATATCTCCTCATTATCTCCGCTTCCCAAGGCAGCCAGGGCCGTTATCAGTTTAAAGGTAGACCCAGGGGCATAAAGCCCTTGTATTGCCCTATTGACCAGGGGGCTATCCATATCTTCTGATATCTTCTTCCAATTATCTTTTAGATTAGCTGAATCAAAATCCGGATAACTTACCATAGCGTATATCTCGCCTGTTGTGGGATTCATGACAACTATGCTGCCTTTTTTCCCGTCAATTAAGGCCCTTGCCTTAGATTGTAGATTGTGATCAATACTAAGGCCTAGATTGTTCCCCTCTACATTTGGCATTACTATGTTTTTTATCTCATTTATAGCTGTGTTCTCATTAATATTGAGAAGGGCATTATTGTAATGCAATTCCAAACCTGATTTCCCATAGTCCCTATAGCTATATCCAATAAGATGGCTATATAAGTTTCCATACTCATAGTGTCTTTCAAAGGAATTTCCATCCTTTTCACTATAGGCAAGGATCTTTCCATTCCTATCTAAGATTGAACCCCTTAAGATAGCTTGTTCATTTATCCATAGTCTTTTATTATAGCTATTGTTTTTGACTGCCGAAGCTTCAAATATCTGGAAATAGCTAATATAGACTATGAGGCTAATAAATGTCATACAAAGGGCTGTAAGTATTAAAATTATCCTTTTAATTTCCTTCTTCATCTACATCCTCCCCCATGTCTTCAGAACATACCTGTAGTACGGCAAGTGCGATAAAGCTGGATAAAATTGAACTGCCCCCATAGCTTATAAATGGCAATGTAAGTCCAGTTAAGGGTATCATCTTCAAAACCCCACCTAGTATAATAAAGGATTGGATGCCAAACAGGATACTGATGCCCAGGGCTAGTATTCTATAAAATCTATTAACTTGGGATATGGCAATTTTAAATCCCCTGTATACAAAAATCATAAAGAGCATAATAATTCCTATCCCTGTAAATATTCCCATCTCTTCACAAATCGCTGAAAATATAAAATCCGTATACACTACGGGTACAAACTCTGGGTGCCCCATACCCAACCCCTTGCCAAAGAAACCTCCCTCAGCTATGGCAAAGAGGGATTGGGTTATTTGATATCCCTGCCTTTCTATGTATATCCACGGATTAAGCCATGCCTGAAACCTTATTTTGACGTGATCAAAGAGCAGATAGCCCATACTAGCACTTATGAGAAATAAGCCAATATTGTATAAAATGAGCTTCCTGTCCTCTTCATAAATAAACTGTATAGCTGCAAATATTAAATAGAAAACCAGGGCAGTACCTAGGTCTTTTTGCAAAAATAAGAGCATGATAAAGGAATAGATAAGGGCCATCATATAATAAGAAGAATATTTGATTTTCCCCCAGCTTTCTATATTGGAATAATAAGCCGCCAATATAAATATGAGAAGAATCTTAATTATCTCTCCCGGCTGGAAGGCGAATCCTCCAAAGTCTACCCAGTTTATAGCCCCGAATTTTCTATTTCCGAATATGAAGGTGATCATAAATAAAAAATAGGCTAGACCTATGTATAGGTACAACCATCTATCCAGTCCCTTTAGCTTTTTTACTATAAAATAGACTGAAAAATACAGGAAGATGCCTAGGGATATCCACGTCAATTGTTTTATGCCAAGGCCTTCATCTATTCTGTATATAATTATTATTCCAATGGAAATTAGCATTGTAACTATGAGAAAAATATAATTATCTCCAGAAGAAATCTTTGTCAGAAGATAATTTGATAAATAAATAATCAATATTAAACCTATCACCATAGTAAGTATCCTCTTATCGGCTATTCTTCCCTGATAAGATAATAATAGTGATAGGGCTAAAATCTGAAAAACCAATAGGAGGTTCTTGGGCGATTGTTTTTTAATCTCTCCCTTTAACATCGTATCCCTACTCTCTATTTACGAATAAAAACTCTATCTTGCCTACCCTTATAATATCCCCATCTTCCAGCCTTACTATATCGAATAGTTTATCTCCATTTAAAAATGTTCCATTTACACTATCTAGGTCCTCTAAGTAATAATCCCCTTCATCTTCCACTATTTGAAAATGGTTTTTTGAAATATATTGGTCTTTTATTACTATATCATTGCCACTATGTCTGCCTAGTTTTATCTCCCCATCTATGAGATAGTGTTCTTCAATTTTATATGGAAGGGAGTCCTTTCTATTAATCAATTTCAAATAGGCACTATCTTCAAAAGAAATAACGTCCATACTCCTAATATCCAAGTATATAAGTCTAATAATGCTGAATATAAATAGATATATGACTATAATGAATATGTATTTAAAAATTAAAGCCAAAATACTGTACATATACCTACCTCCAAATATCTTATACAAATCTATGTTATCACAATCTTTTACTATTGTGAATTGTTTTAAACCCAATGTGGAAAAATAGTTCTAGATTTCTACTAACAGGTATTTTAACCTTATCCAATATCTGATACAATAAATTTAGGACTTAAAAACGAGGTGATCATTTGAATACGCTTAAACGTTCCAATAAAAATAGAGTATTTTCAGGAGTATGCGGTGGTATTGGTGAATATTTCAATATAGACCCTACTGTAATTCGCATAGCATGGGTTTTAATATCCCTACGCTCCTTTGGTACATCTTTTATCATTTATCTGGTCAGCAGTTTTGTCATACCTGAGGATGACGGCCTTATTTATGAAGACGACTATAGGAGTGAAAGCAAGGAAAAGATGCGCCGTAATACACCCATACTTATTGGCTTTGGTCTAATACTTTGGGGTGCTGCTATGATGGCTAATATTTTCTTTCCCTGGTTTCAAATTAAAATACACCATCTATGGAACTTCTGGCCAGCCTTATTGATAGTGCTGGGTATTTATATAATATTGTCGAGAAAAGACGATTAGAGAGAGTGATTCTATGAAAATTACAAATATTGTAGCCCAAAAAGATAAAAACCGTGTAAACATATATGTAGACGGTCTATTTTCCATAGGAATAGGTGAGGAGATTAGCTACAAATACGATTTACACCTTGGCATGGAAGTAGATGATGACTTTATTAAAGAGCTGCTGCAGGCAGAGGAACAAAACAGGGCTCTTAATCAGGCCCTAAACTACCTTTCCTATCGGCAAAGATCAGAGAGGGAAGTTTACCAAGCCCTTAAACGCAAGGGTTTTGAATCCTTCTACATAGATAAGGCTATTGAATATTGTAAGAAAAACAAGTATATAGATGACAGGTCCTTTGCCGAAAGCTATGTGAAGGACAAGGTCAACTTATCTAAACTAGGCTCGGAGAGGATAAAGTATGAGCTAAGACTAAAGGGAATATCCAATGATATTATAGATAAGGTTCTGGTAATCGACAAATCCGACCAATATGAAGCTGCCCTAGAATTGGCTAGGAAACGTATGGATAGTTATAAGGGCGATTCCAACAATGCAATCTATAGAAAACTAGGCGGATATTTACAGAGACGGGGCTATCCCTATGAAACAATATCAAAGGTACTTAGGGAAGTTTTAAAGGATTAGGTGATAATTTTGTGCTATGTCTATATTTTAGAATGCAGTGACAATACTTTGTATACAGGCTGGACAGTTGACCTAGATAACAGGATTAAGAGGCATAATATGGGCAAGGCATCAAAATATACAAGGGGAAGGCTTCCTGTAAAATTGGTCCACCATGAATTGTTCGACAATAAGATAGATGCCCAAAAAAGAGAGTATCAAATAAAGCAATATTCCAAGAAAAAGAAATTGGCACTAATAAAACATGCTAGCAAAAAGGTGATATAATGACTTTTTTTGAAAGAGTAAATAAAAACCCCATAATATCTAGTATTAAGAAGCTAGATGATTTGGAGCTTGCCCTAGATTCACCATGTGAAATAATCTTTCTTAATACAGGTAACATATTCAATCTAAAGGAGATATCCCATAGGGTCAGAGAAAGAGATAAGGACCTATATATCCATGTAGAGTCAATAGATGGCTTTTCCAGGGACACCTGGGGTCTTGAATATATTGTCAAAAATATTCACCCCAATGGAATTATCACGGGAAAAACTGATTTAGTGAAATTAAGCAAGGACATGGGTATATTTACCATACAAAGAATCATTGTATCCGATAGTCACTCACTTCAGGAGTCCATTGCTTCCATCAGGAAAATTCGACCCTCAGCAGTGGAGGTTCTACCGGGTATTATGTCAGATATAATTGAAAAAATCATAAGGGAGACAAAAATATCCGTAATAGCCAGCGGCTTGATTACGGATAAAAGTCATCTTGTTTCCTCCCTAAATGCAGGTTCAGTAGCTATATCTTCATCAAGTAAGGATATCTGGTATAGCTAATCCAAGGCCCTCCCATAATTCCTAAGGACCTCTTCCTCCCAGAGGGGAGTATATCTTCCTGTTGCCCATTCTGCCATAACTATAGAATCACTGGCTCCAAGTCTGATTTTTCCTAATTCCTTCAAAGAGATTTCATCCTCTTCTATGGGATAGATTAAGATACTATTTCTTGTGACAACTATGAGTATATCCTCATTGGGTGATGTGAAGGCATCTATGGCTTCGGGGATTTTAGATTTTATCCTATCCCAGGCTATAGCCAACTGATCATAACTCACCAGCTCTTTTGGTGGGATTGTCTTTATATTATAGTCCTTGTAATATTCTTCTCCATCTGACTCAAAGTTTAACCTACCCTTCATAATCCAGTAACCATTTCTCCTAGCCAGGCCAAAGCTTTCCTCATTTAAAAACATGGTCGTGTCAGACTTCATAATACTCTGGGCCCCCTCGACAAATGTCCTGAGCCCATCATCTCCAATTAAGTCCGATATCTTAATGGCCTTGTTATCCTTTAGATAGTCTATTGGATATACCTCCAAGCTCTTCCTATTGCTCTTTATATCCACCAGCTCTGCAGATACATAGTCATTTCCAATGTATAGAATATTTTTTATAATTGAATCTTTGTTGGGTATAATTCTTTGATCCACTGCAGACCTTAATCCAAAGAGATTTATATCCACCACTATTTCTTCAGGATACTTTTTCTTCTCTGTAGCCCTTATCTCATCTGATATGATATTGTAGTCATTGTTTCTATTGACATCTACCATCCAAAAACCTTTTTTCCTAGGTACCAAAAGCTTGTCGAGTTCATAGATAGATGATACTGTCCTGTTACTTGACCTTATCCAAATAGTTCTGTAGCTCCATTTGTCAAGTCTTTCAATATCGTCGTAGGTATAGGTCTTAATCCCCATGAGTAGCCCAGACCGCAAGGTATCAGCCTCCTGTATATTTGATATCCTCATTATGCTGTTTTCTACATTTATATACCTATCTACCTCGTCCTTGCTGACCTCATCGACGCTTTTACTCAAAAAGTAAAATCTATCGTCATCGAATACTACCATCTTGTCTTCATCGTATTTGATAAATTCATAAAAATACTGATTGTCGCTTACGACGGTAACTATATCTACTGTCTTATCTTCCAAATCTAAATATTCAGGGTCTATTTTATACTTATATAGCAAATAGTCATGTATGCTAACATTTTTATATTTAAAATTAGGATCTAGGGCATAATCACCGCCGACCACTACAGCATCCTTATGGAAGAGAACGTCCTTATTTACCAGGGAATCCTTTGATGCTCCTGTTCCCTTGTTGTAGGGGCTGTCTACATATCTTTCAATGACCCACTTTCCCTGCAGGGGAGGTAGGCTGTTCTCAGGTGACTTAATACTATCCTTGACTTGGAACCTTCCACTATTGCAAGAAGCCAAAAATACTAGTAGAAGTGCGGCCAATGCAAATAATCCCATCTTTTTCATATATCTTCCCCCCTTAAGGGCAAACTTATAATAACCTGTGTTCCTTCATTTACTTTTGAAAAGATCTCCATCTTTCCATTGTGCAGCCTGACTATTTCATCTGAAATTGACAGACCTATACCGCTGTGGGACTTGCTATTCTTTCCCTTGTAAAACTTTTCCTTTACCCTGGACAGATCCTCTTTCCCTATCCCAATGCCATTGTCCTTTACTTCAACTATCATCAAACCGTCGCTTTCATAGGCCTTTAAAAGCACCTTGCCGCCTCCCTGCGTAAACTTAAAGGCATTGTCCAACAGGTTGATTAAAACCTGTTTTATCCTATTTTCATCTCCAAGCATAGGAGTCAAATCATGGCTGATATCTATGTCAAAGCTTATTCCATTGTTCTTTGCCTTTGGCCCTAACTGTTTTCCAATCATTTCTATTGTATCCTTAATTTCAAATATATCTTTTTCTAAATTTATTCTACCAGATACAAATCTGGATAAATCCAATAGTTCCTCTACCATTGAGCTAAGCCTGTCGCTTTCCTTTTCAATTATCTCCAAACCGTCCAATACTATTTCATTTTCAATAAAGTCCTCAGATTTTAGGGTGACAGCCCAGCCCTTAATTGACGTCAAGGGGGTTCTCAATTCATGGGATACTGAAGAAATAAAGTCATTCTTTAGCTGTTCCTTTTTTATGAGTTCTTCTGCCATATAATTTAAGGTGTTGGCCAGACTACCTATTTCATCCTCCAATTCTATATTGCACCTAATCCTTAACTGTCCGCTGGCCATTTTTTCAGCAGCCCTTGTCACCTCTTTTAAGGGTCTTATAATAGAATTGGCCAAAAATACACTTACCATGCCTGAAATAAAAATGACTACAAGTCCCATAAGTAAAAGCAAAAAAGAAATCGCCCTTATGACATGATTGGTGTCTTCTAAGGATGTAATGAAGCGAATAATTCCTATTTCTTTTTCCTCGTATTGAATGGGGGCAGAAATGGCCATGACGATGCCATCAAAATAATTTACCCTACCTATCCAAGTACCCCTCTCCCCACTCACTGCACTTTTAATATCTGAGGTCATATTAGAATTGTCATTAATGACCCCAAGTGAGTCTGTCAGAAGTCTTCCCTGAGAGTCAAGTAATTGTACCTGTGCATCTGTATGCTGCCAAAATACATCAATGTCGTCTATAATAATATCTTCAAGGGAGTCAGAGGAAAAGTACCTTAGATAATAATCAATTGAAAACTGGATTTGGCTATTAAGTAAGGATTCCACATTCCTATAATAGTATTCCTTGACGCCATTTATCAATACAGTCTCCAAGATGACAACTGTAATCACAATAATAAGCATAAAGTTTATAACCAACCTAGTTTTTATACTTTTTCTCATTTATTCCACCAATTAACTTTCTTTAAGTTATTTACCAGTTTTCCACCTGTAGCCTATACCCCAGACCGTTTCTATAAAATATGGATTTCCCGAATCTTCCTCTATCTTTGACCTAAGCCTTCTGATATTTACATCTACAATCTTAGAATCCCCTACAAAATCATAGCCCCATACCATATTCAATATTTCATCCCTAGAAAATGCCCTGCCCTGA
>JBBAEY010000037.1:0-21761 GCA_041655755.1 Tissierellaceae bacterium | reverse complement strand
ATAATCTTCATCCTTTAAGATTTCCTGGACCTTTATGCAGTGCTCGTCTGGATACATCTCATAGTCCAAATCGTGTATCAAGCCTACTATTCCCCATTTTTCTACATCTGGCTCCTCTAGTATTTTGGCAAAGTGTGTCATGGTGGCCTCTACTGCAAGAGCATGGCGATATAGGCTTTCGGATTTGTTGTATTTCTTAAATAGTTCTAAGGCCTCTTCCCTAGTTGGTATTTTATTTGTCATTTGCCTACCCTCTTTCTTTATCACTTTAATATATATGATAAATTAGTGGAGCTAGTGTGTCAAGCTTTCATTATGGGCAATTACAGTATAGAGATGGGAGAGCGGGCTCCCCTTAATATCCCCACCAAAAGAATAGGCTATATCCCTTGCTGTCTTCCTATAATTTTCTTCTCCAGTTACTCTATATAATTGGTATAGTCCCATTATGGCCATGGAGTTACCAGATGGAATGGCACCGTCATATAAGTCCTTTGGCCTCATAATCAATTTTTCCGACAAGTCGCTATAAAAATACAGCCCACCACCGTCTTGGTCCGAGAAATGGTCAACCATATTTTGGGCCAGTTCCTTTCCCGATTTTAGATACTCAATTTCGCCGCAGGAACTATATAGCTCCATTAGGCCAAAAATGAGAAAAGAGTAGTCTTCTAGGAAGGCAAAGTTATAGGCCTCACCGCCAATATAGGTAGACAGCAATTCCCCATCCTCGTCTACAAGATTGCTTAATATGAAGTTTGCAGCCTCCTTTGCCCTTTGGATATAGGAGTCATTTTTCAATAGCCTGCCAGCATAGGCAAGGCTGCCTATCATCAATCCATTCCATGAGCATAAGATCTTTTCATCCCTGTGGGGCCTAATTCTCTTTTCTCTGTATTCGAACAAAAGCTCATTGGCCTCTTCCAGCCTTGATTTTAATGAGTCTTCCAAGCTGTCCAGGTCAACAGAAATAAGATTGGGATTATTGTAGCCCTCGAAATTCCCCTTTTCCCCAATATCATAATATTTGCAATACAATGGTCCCAATTCCTGGCCCAAGACATCCATGACCTCATCATATGTAAATACATAGAATCTTCCTTCTATGCCCTCTGATTCTGCATCTAGGGCAGAATAGAAGCCCCCTTCTTTTGAGGACATATCCCTGTTCACAAAGGAAAAGATTTTTTGGACTACTTCCTTATACAATGCCCTACCTGTTATTTCATAGGCCCTAGCGTAGACAATTCCAAGCAGGGCATTGTCGTAGAGCATCTTTTCAAAATGTGGTATCAACCACTTACTATCCACTGAATACCTGTAAAACCCATGCCCTATGTGGTCGAAAATTCCTCCCTTATACATCTTTTCCAAGGTGATTTGAGCCATTTCCAGGGCCCCCTTGTCATCATGCCTCTTAGCATAATCCAATAAAAACCATATATACTGGGGCATGGGAAACTTTGGTCTAGAAGAGAAGCCCCCATGTTTTTCGTCAAAAATGCCCTCTAAACTATTCCTTGCTTCCTCAAAAATATTCTCATCCATGGTTCCCTCTTCATAAGTTGTAAACATTTCCTCCACCGCTTCCAAGATGCGATTGGCCTCCTGGAGGACATGACCTTCTTCCTCTTCCCAAAGTTTATTGATCTTTTTGGAAATCTCTATTATACCTGTAATCCTATTTTTATTTCTCTTAGGGTAATAGGTGCCTAGAAAAAATGGTTTGCCCTCAGGGGTGGCAAATATATTCAGGGGCCAACCTCCTGAACCTGTCATGGCCTCTGAAAAGGTCATGTATATCTTATCTAGGTCAGGCCTTTCCTCCCTGTCTACCTTGATTGGAATAAAATATTCATTTAATACCTGGGCAACTTCTTCATCCTTAAAAGATTCCCTATTCATTACATGACACCAATGGCAAGTGCTATAACCGATAGAGATGAACAGGGGCTTGTTTTGAATCTTGGCCTCTTTTAATGCTTGCTCACCCCAAGGGTACCATGCCACGGGATTGTCCTTGTGTTGTAGAAGGTATGGAGATTTTTCATTTACTAACCTGTTCATTGTCATCATCCTTTTTATTTCCTACTGGTTAGTCTATCCAATAATATAGCTACAATACTTCTTTTATAACCCTCAAGGCATTATTATAAAATATCTTTTCAATCTCTTCATATGAAAACTTATTTAATTCTAGGGCGTCTCTTAGCTTGCCTATCTCACCTATGTTGTCAATCTCACAGTTTGGGTTGGAGCCGTCATAGTCAGATCCTAGGGCGATTACATCAATCCCCCCCACATCTCTTATGTGTTTTATATGCCTAATCATATCCTCTATCCTTGCATTCTCACTGTCAGCTAGGAAATCCCTTTCGAAGCATATACCCATTGCCCCACCCCTATCTGCAAGGGTCTTAATCATCTTGTCAGTTAGGTTTCTCCTATGGTCTTTTATTGCCCTAGAATTAGAATGGGAGGCTATAAAAGGTTTTTTACTGATTTCGGCTACATGATAAAAACCTTGGTCGGAAAGATGTGAAACATCGACTAAGATCCCCAATTCGTTCATTTCACGGACTACTGCTTCTCCAAATTCAGTCAGTCCCTTGCTTCCATATTCCTCATTTGTATTTGGATAGCCTATCTCGTTTACATTGTTCCAGGTTAGGGTGATTCCCCGGACCCCCAACCTATAAAAGTTCCTTAGATTGTGTAATTTCCCCTTTAGTGCCCCTCCTTCTTCAATGGTGAGGACTGCTGAAATCTTACCGTCTTTCTTGTTTTCCATTATCTCATCATAGCTAGTGGCCAAGGAGATGCTGTCGGAATTTTTATCCAGCTCCAGATAGAACCTATCTATCATTCTAAGACAGGTTTCCAAGGGGTTTTCCACCTTGTCCAAGTCTATCCACATGGCAAAAAATTGAGCCAGGGACTTGCCCTTCTTAAGCTTACCTATGTCTACGCTTAAATCATTTTCCAAAAGACCCAAATCTTTCCTGTCCATTAACCTTAAGATTGTATCACAGTGCATATCTATGACATCCATATTACCACTCCCTGCTTTTAATTAATTCTAGTAGCAATTACTATATAATTTTATCATATTGACCCCTTATATGTAAGGAGGCAAACAATAAAATGACTGTAAACATATGTCTGTTCACAGTCATTTTGGTCTGAAAATCGATTTATTTCCCATTGTCATCCCTAAAACCACAAGACTCCCTTACTATAAGCTCCGTGGCCAGGATGCATTCATTTTTATCTATTTTTTCTTCATTTATTAATTTCATTAACATTTTAGCCGATTCAGCACCTAAATCATAGACTGGTACCCGTATAGTAGTCAATCTTGGAGATGATATTCTGGCTATTTCATAATCATTATAACCTACAACTGCTATATCTTCTGGCACTCTGAGCCCTAGTTCCTTAATTCCCTGTATTGCTGCAATAGCCTTTAGGTCATCCTTTGCAAATATGGCAGTTATGTCATTTTTCTCCCTTAACCTTTCTATGATAGCCTTTTTTGAGTCGTTGAGGGAATATCCCACATTTATCTCTAGGCTTGAATCAAATATCAGTCCATTGGCCAAGAGAGCCCGGCGATATCCATCATACCTATCCATGTTAACCAGGTATTCCTTTGATTCATTGAGTATCCCAATTCTCTTATGACCAAGCCTTGCTAGATGATCTACTATCTTAAAACTATCTTCCCTATTGTTGGTATTGACGGAATAAATCTCCTTGCTAGAGACAGACCCCTCAAATCTTCCAAGGATGACAAATGGATAGTGGCTATTTGATAATTCCTGAACCAACATATCATAATATCTGGTTGATAAACTGATTACTCCCTTTATCATACCACTAGCTAAGGCTGCCATGACCTTTTCGCTCTCCCTTTCAGCATCGTCATACATCATAAGCTGCATATTATAATCATAGCTTTCTAAAACATGGCCTATACCCATTAAGGCCTCTGAAAAGAAGGGGTTTTGAAAGGCTAAATCAGCAGATCTGGTAAATACGACCCCAATATTGTCAAATGAGCCTGAACCTAGCCTTGAGGCTGCGGCATTGGGGGTATATTTTAGTTTTTTAATAGCCTCATTGACGGCAGATTCGGTCTCTGGAGTGACATTGTTATATTTTCTAATAACTCTAGATACTGTAGAAACTGATACTCCAGCCTCTCTGGCAACATCGTGGATTGATACTTTTTGTTTTCCACATGGCCTTTGCTTCATATTTTCACCTCATTAGTGGAGTCATTTTTCTCTTACATATATATGAAATAAGTATAGCACGATTTATAGGCTAATGTCTAAAAATATAGCCTATTTTATTCTCTTTTCCGTCTCTGGATCAAAGAGCAAAAACTTGTCAGCAAATCCCAATAGGATATTTTCGCCAGTCTCCAATTCCAATAGGTCAGATACGATCTTGATTTCCTCTCCGCCTATATCTGTATTGATAATAACATGGGAGCCTTGTGGTTCAATGATTTTAGCCTCTGCCTTAATAAAACCACCCTTGTTCACCGTGAAGTTTTCCGGTCGTATTGATAAGACTACGGTTTTGTTAACATATTTGTCAACCAGGCTTTCCCTTTCATTCCCATTAAATTCTAGGCTAAAACTATTGTGGACCAGATATAGCTTTCCATCCTCTATCTTAACCTCCACACGGAAAAAGTTTGACGGTGGAGAACCAATAAATTTAGCAATGAACATGGTTTCACTCTCATGATATATGTCCTTGGGGCTACCGATTTGTTCAATGACTCCCTGGTTCATAACAACAATTCTATCAGCTAAACTCAAGGCCTCTGACTGATCGTGGGTTACAAAGATAGAGGTTGATTTGACATCTTGATGGATTTTCTTTAAATCCGTCCTCATGGAAACCCTAAGTTTTGCATCTAAATTTGACAGGGGTTCATCCATCAAAAATAATTTGGGCCTAACTGCTATTGCCCTGGCAACGGCAACTCTCTGCCTTTGTCCCCCTGATAATTGACTGGGATAGCGGTCCAAATATTGGGATATATCTGTGGTTTTTGAGACATCCCTGACTAGCTTATCTATATCTGCCTTACTCATTTTTCTAAGCTTTAGGGCATAGGCTACATTCTCATATACTGTCATGTGGGGCCATACAGCATAGCTTTGGAATATCATGGATATTCCTCTCTCCCTAGGCTCTAAATCCACTATGGATTTACCTTCCAACCTGATATCCCCATGGGTCACAGATTCTAAACCTGCTATCATTCTCAATGTAGTGGTTTTCCCACATCCACTAGGGCCTAAAAATGCAATAAATTCGCCTTTTTCAATCTCCAAGTTAAAGTTGTCAACAGCAGTCACCTTATTATTATATACCTTTTTAACATTCTCTAATTTAAGATATGACATTGTCCTCCTCCTCTCTTATCCCCACATTTGTGTAATGTAGTTTTTCAACAAAAAGGTAAATACCAATGCTGGTAAAATTAATACAATTGCACCTGATGCAGCATAATGAATGGACGAGGCTCCACCAATAGATTTATAAATCAAAAGGGCCAGGGTCTCGTTTTTGTTTGTCAATAGGAGTGATACCGCTGTATCATTCCATGCAGTAATGAAAGCGTACATGCTTGAAGCTGCAAAGGCAGGCAAGACCAAGGGAAGGGTAATCTTTCTAAATGTCTGGGCACCTGTCGCTCCAAAAACTAGACTGGCTTCCTCGTATTCCTTGCTTACCCCCATAAAGATACTCCTTGTTATGGCCGCCGTTAGGCCTATATTGGGTATTGAATAAACTATGGCCAGACCTAGCATGCTATCGAAAAGGCCATAGCCTACTAGTAAAACCGCCATTGGCACTGAAATTGAAACCATGGGGAACATTCTGACAATTAAACTGGCAAGCCTAATGGTTTCCTTTCTTTTAATCGCTGTTCTAGCCAAGGCATAGCCAACAGCCCCACCTATGGACATTGAAATAATTATGGTGATAAGGGCTGCCTTGATACTATTTACAAGTGCCCTTTCAGCACCGCTAAATACAGTGAAAAACTTGATATAGTTATTTAAAAAACTCTTATAATACTTAAATTCAGTAGGCTCACCTGTATTTTTAGCCTGTAGAAAATCTTCCTCGATCCTCTCTGTCGACAGGTCTACATTTAATTGTGATTTCATATAGTCCCGAAACTTATCATACTTAGAACTTATATATAGTTCCCTGTAGATGCCCTCATTGTTCTTTCTCATTAGGATATAGTTTTGATTTTCCGAATCCCATTCTACAGCGAGATTATGGTATAGGGAGGGCAAAATCTTCTTGGGATAGTCATTAACCTCTACTTGACTAGAAAATGAAATTGTTACCAAATAGGATAGGGGTATTAATATACTTAAACTTATAAATACTATGAGCAAGTAAAGTAGGGTCCTTTTCCATATATTGTCCATTAATTATAACCCCCCTTTTTTTCTCCTGTCACCCTTAGAAATAAAAAGGCAACGGTAAATACCAGGGCCAGGGTGAAGATAGAATAGGCATTGGCCAATTTATAGCTATTGGTAGCAGTCCTGACCTTGTCAGTATAGTATACAATCCGCTCGACCAAGAAGGGAACATTGTTAAATCCAAATATCATAACTCCTATGAGCCAAACCTGTAGACCTGATATCAACCTCAAGAGCAAGGCGGTAATTATAGAGGGCTTTATGATGGGGATAACCACATCCTTAAAGGCCTGCCATCTTGTAGCCCCAAAGATCTGTGCTGCCTCCCTATACTCTTCATTAAAGTTTTGTAGTCCTGCCAATATGATAATCATAATTGAAGGCATAACAGTCCAAGTATCTATGAGTATCAGGGTCATGACGGCCTCTAAGCCGCTGACTGCCTTCCACAACCTTATACTCTCTAGGATACCAAGGAACTCCAGAAGCCCCTGAAGGCCAGTTGTCACTAGAAAAGAATTAATCCAGCCTGATTCTACCAGTCCCGTATTCCACAGGATGCCTATGGCTGATGGCGGTAGGGCCATGGGTATCAAAACTATAAATAGAAACAGCTTTGACCCCCTAAAGTTTTGGTTGACCAAAACTGCAATGGATAAGGCCAGGGCAAATTGGAGTATAAGGGATAATAGTGCAAATACCAAAGTATTTATGAATGCATCTAAAAATAGACTATCCTGAAAGACTAGGATAAAATTGTTCAGGCTAATTTGGCCTGAACTGCTGGTAAAACTTTCATACAGCGATGATACAACTGGAACAAACCAAAATATGAGATAGAACAAGAAGGCTGGGACAAGTAATAAATATGGCGACCTTATAATTTTCTCCTTATAACTTTTTTCCAGCAGCTTATCTTCCATGGTAACACCTCTTTTTCTATAGTTTAGGAATATAGTGTAATTATACCACACTTGTAAATAACTCAAGAAGGGCATAACCCTTCTTGAGCGTAAAAGATACCATTGATTACACTGGTTTAATCCTATAGTCTATTGGATTCTAATATTGATTGCTGTTCGTCCAGCTTTTCTTGCAAGTTGTCAAGGGTGATTGAGCCGTCCATAATTCCAGAATAGATGACATCGTAATTTTCCTTTACGTCTGCCCAGGAAACATAATCAGAAATCATTTGCAGTCCCTCAACATTGGCATTTTTTACAGTTTCTAATCCTTGCTTAATAACAAAATCCTCTGGATCATCGCTAAGGGCCAATGTGGCCTCCTCTATGGTGGGGATTGTACCTAGAGCGGCATATACAATTCGCTCTGGCGCTGTCATCCACTTGATAAATTCCTCTGCCAGGTCCTTGTTTGGAGCATCCTTTACGATTCCGATTCCATGACCGCCTATAATAGAGCCCGCCTTGCCAGATGTCCCCTTGGGTCCTGGAAATACTTCATATTTGGCAGGAGATGCACCATAAGCAGTAGCCAGTGGTGCCATTAGCTCAAAGGATAGATATACATTGTCCCCACCCATCAGGGTTGCACTGTCTGAAGTCGTCGCACTCTCTGGATGAATATTGTCCTTCATAGCAATGACATCCTGCCATGCCTTTAGATTGCCCTTATCGTTTAAAACTGGGAATTCTCCCCCATTTGATAGGGCCATGCCTCCTATTTGATAGAGGAGCATTTTCAAGGGTTCTGCCTTCATATGGACCTTGTTTCCTCCAATTTCCTTAGCCCATGCTACGAAATCATCCCATCTATAGTTGCCCGATAGGATATCCTCCTTAGTCAAGCCAGAGGGCAGGGTATCGAAAGCCTCCTTGTTGGCATAGGATAGGTAGACGTCTGAGTTAATTGGAAAGAAATAACGCTTGCCGTCTAAGTTAGTTGAACCATCAAAAGTTGACAAGAAGGTCCTGTCACTCATTTCTTTTTCCAAATCAGAGCCGTCCTCAATATAATCTTCATTCAAATAGTCCATCATGGTGCCAAAATGTGAAATCATTAAATCCACAGTGTGATTGCCGCTTTTTTGCTCAGAGTCAATTTTTTGAAATGAATCCTCTGCCTGAGCTAATGTTTCAAACTTGATAGTGACATTGTGTTCCTTTTCAAAGGCTTCGAATATTTCCTTGGCATATAATTCCTTTTCTGCAACCTCACGGGCAAAGTCACTTAGAATAACTAGTTCCTTTGACTCTTCCTTTCCGCAAGCCCCTAGTACTGCACTTACAATAAGTGATAAAGCTAGAAGTATAATTATACTTTTCTTCATTTTATTCCCCTCTTTCTACTAGTGTTTTAAGCGATGAAATCATATGGATGTAAAAACGTTTTCTTAACTCTGCCTTTACTATAGAGTTAAGGACCTTTGTCTTGAGGACTGGACTTATATAACTTCATCTTTCCATCAAACTGCACCTTACATGCTACTTCTGCTGGCCTATGACTTCCTTTATCCATTTTACATCATAGGGCCCTAACTTAATATCTCCACTGACAAACTGACCATCAACCAACTCCCTTCCCTTCGCCTTAAAGCTTACTTCCTCTTCAGAAATATTTACAATGACTAGGATAGACTCCTTCTTATCTATACTTGTCCTTCTAATGATAAATAATCTCGGGTCTTCCTCTATTACCTCCTGATATCCATAGGGATGAAAGGCACTTTCATTCTTCCTTATATTCAATAGGTGGAGGTTTCTTTCGAAGACCTTTTTTCTCCTATCCTTAGTTTTCAATTCCGATATTAATTGCCTGTAGTCCAACTTCTCCCTATTAATTCTTCTGGCAACACCACTGGTCTCTACCCCCTCCAAATCATTCCAGGAGCCCAATAAGCTGTGTATGTATATGCCCGGGACTCCAATCATGGAGTATAAAATTGCCGATGCCGCAAGAAACTTATTTATCAATATATCCTCGTCAAGTTCATCATCTAGGGCATCCATGAAGTTAATATTCAATTCATAGGGGCTCCTGCTACCATCCCCATTGTCCTTGTAACTAATCAAACCACCATTTTCTAGGACCCTGTCAACCATGGCCCCTATCTCTTCTGCAGTCAATATATCTTCTACTGGCCTCAACCCAATTCCGTCATGGGAGGCCAAAAAGTTAAAAAATGTCGTTTCATTACTGCTTCTCTGGAGACTAGCCGCCCACTGGGATAACCTCCTACTATTCCCCGATATAAAAGTATGGAGGGTCAAGGGAGGCAGGGGAAACTGATATACCATGTGGGCCTCATTGTGACCATTGCCAAAGTAGCTAATATTTTCCTCATGGGGGACATTGGTCTCAGTTATAATGATGACTTCGGGATTCACTGCGGTTAATATCTCCCTTAGGAGCTGAATCAATACATGTGTTTCTTCCAAATGTATACAGGATGTCCCAAGCTCCTTCCAGGCAAATCCAATTGCATCTAAGCGAAGAAGCCTTGCCCCTTTTTTTACATATTTTAATAAAATCTCTACTATGGCAAGGAATACCCTTGGATTTTTATAATTTAAGTCTATTTGATCGCTGCTAAAGGTTGTCCATATATACCTCTTTTGTCCCCCTACTAAAAATGGAGTCAATAGGGGTAGGGCCCTCGGCCGTACGACTTTTGAATAATCCATATCTGGATCGCTTTCGATAAAGTAATCTTGGTAGTCTGAATTTCCCCTTAGGTACTCCTGAAACCAATAGCTGTCTTTTGATATATGGTTTATAACGCCATCAAACATGAGGTCATGTTTAAAATCCTCAATATCTTCCCAACTTCCCAATTTCCCATCGACTTCCTTATGGTCTATTACACTAAATCCGTCGTCAGATGAATAGGGGTAGAATGGCAGGATATGGATTATCTTAATGGCGTCTTTAATCATTGTTTCAGCAAAATCATTTAGGGTTTGCAATGGCATTTGTCCGTCAAGTAGGAGGCTATCTCCATAGGTGATTAGAACGCTGTCCTCTTGTGTCAAACCTACTACATCTTTTTTCCCTTTTTCCCTATTGCCATTAATTAAAACCAGGATTTCCTTTTCAAGCCAATAGAAATCAAAACCGTATAGAAGTCTTAATTTTTCAATCATTAGTCTTCTCCTCTTCATAAAAACGTTTTCATACATTTGTTTCATTATAGCAGAAGCCATAAATCAAAGTCAACATATTTCTAAATTTAAGTGCCAAGATCTTATCCAATCTTGGCACCTGATTTTTCCTACATTAAAAATATTCCCACTATGGTTGCTGCTATTAGCCCACCCATTACTGGTATAAAGTTTTTTCTAGCTAGTTCAAGGGGAGATACTCCTGCTATTCCTGCCGTGGCAACTAGTCCAAAACACCAGGCAACGATAGTCCCTCCTCCAGACCATACGGCTGACACCTGCCCTATGGCAGCTAAGACAGGTATATTTACATCTACAGGGCCTCCTAGAGCCCGTGCCAAGCCACCCACCAAGGGTATGCCTGAAAATCCAGATCCATCAAGACCTGTGATTATACCTATTATCATATTTCCAAAACCTAAGGATATCTTATTTAGGGGTAAAATCCTAGCAACTGTCTCCCCAATGTCGAATAAAAGTTTGGGGGCGTTTTCACCTAAAATCATTGCAGATTCGGATCCTCCTAAAAAGAAGAAACCAGCTATGGGTATTACTGGCGAAAAGATTTTAATGGCAAATGTAAAGCCTTCCCTTAGGTGTTCTACAATCTTTTCCAGGGCCCTTCCCCTTTCTCTAGATATTGTAGATAGGATTAAAATAGCTGCTCCTGTGCCTCCCAGGAGGGCTGTGGCATCCCCGCCTTTTATCTTGTTCATTACCATGACTACGATTACTACTAAAAAGATTAAGGGTACTATTCTGCCAAAGGCCTTGGCCATAGAAGTGTCCTGGGTTTTCGCCGATATGGTCTTGGTCCTTAGACCACCAGTAGGCTCCAGTTTTTTACTAGCCATATCCTTTTTCATCATGATGAATGTGATAATTATAGCTACTAGACCCGCAACGATGGAAAGCAGGGCTCCTTTTGACAGCAATTGGGTAATATCTATATCGGCTGACTTAGCCGCCAGTTGAGGTGCTCCCTGCAAGATTAGATCCCCTGAAAGTGCCATTCCATGGCCAAAAATATTAACTGCCATGGCTGCATATAGGGCCGGTAGCCCCGCTTCTACTGCAACTGGTATCAGAACTGCTCCTACTAGGGCTGTAGCAGGTGTCGGCCAGAAGAAAAGTGAAGCTACATACATGGCCATGCCCAGGATAAAGAAGGTAGTTGTTGGAGTTTTCATTAATTTTCTAAAGGGAGATAGCATGGTCTTGTCTGCCCCCATAACTTCTAGGGATTTCAGCATAGCAACCATAATAGCGATGATTAGCATTATGTCAAATATCTCTATTCCTCCAGTCATCAGGGCGTGAAAGACCGTTTGTATTCCCGATGTAACTGAACCCGTGTATATTACTCCTATCAAAAAGGTGCCTACTAGACATACTAAGACGACATCTCTCCTCATAATCATGGCAGTGATGACTGCCAAAACTACTAAAATGTAAATCCAATGGGACAATGTAAGCATTTATTAACCTCCTTCCAAGCAAATAACTTCCGGTAATCCACTACTAGGATTGAATTATCCCTTCGATAGATTACCTTTTACCATTATATGTGCCGGGGCAATAAATGCTACTGATGGACCTAGATCAAAAAACCCTTAAGGCAAGATACCTTAAGGGTTCATTTCATTTTCTATTTACTAGGCTCTACTGTAGCCATGTATGAGAATTTTCCATCTTTTACTACCTTGATGATTGCGGATTTAACGGCATCTCCGTTTTCATCTAGATTGATTGTACCAGCTGCACCTTTAAAGTCTTGTGTTTGTGCAATGGCATCTCTAATTGCCACAGGATCTGTTGAATTAGCTCTTTCTATGGCATCTAGAATTACTAGGTAGGCGTCAAAGCCTAGGGCAGTAACTGCTGCTGGCTCATTGTCATATCTCTTTGCATATTCTTCTAGGAAGACTGTTGACATATCTGTAATGGCAACTTCTGATGCAAAGAATGTTGAGAATACAGCACCCTCTACGTCTTCACCGCCAATGTCGATAAACTCTGGAGTTTCCCATGTGTCTCCACCTAGGAATGGTGTATCTATACCCAATTCCCTAGCTTGCTTAATTATTAGGGCTGATTCTGTAAAGTTTCCAGGTGCAAATATTACATCTGGCTCCTGATATTTAATATTTACTAATTGTGCTGAGAAGTCTTGGTCGCCAGTATTGTAGTTTGCCAATGCTACTATGGCATCGTCGTCTCCAGTTAGCTCCTTAAATTCGTCGATAAAGAATTTAGCTAGTCCAACTGAGTAGTCATTGGATACCTCTTGAATGATGGCAGCCTTTTTAGCACCGAGATTGTTTACTGCATAATTTGCTGTTACATTACCTTGGAATGGGTCTATAAAACATACCCTGAAGTAATAGTCGTTGTTTAGTGTAACCAGTGGATTTGTAGCTGATGGAGCTACGGCTGGTATTTGTGCATTTCTCAAGGCATCTCCAGCTGCCATGGACAAGGAACTTCCCCAGCTACCGATAACAGCAGCTACTTTTTCCTTATCTATTAACAACTGTACCGCATTTGCAGCCTCAACCTTGTCGGATTTGTTGTCGACAATAACTAATTCAACTTTCTTGCCCAATACTTCTGGGTACAACTCATTGGCCATCTTGATACCATCTGCTTCAATTGCACCACCTGCTGCATTGGCACCTGTCAATGGCTCAAAGACACCTATCTTGATAACGTCTGCATCGCCATTTGTTGGTGTTTCGGTCTGTTTGCCTGAGTCGCTGTCATCAGGAGCTTGCTGTGAACATCCTGAGAATACCAGGGACAAGCTTAGAACCAAGGCTAACAGTAATACAATTTTCTTGTTGAATATTTTCATTGTATTTCCCCCTTTAATTATTTATTGAATTAAATTATATAATATTGTATAACATATTTCCCTTAAATACAATATGTTTTTAAATTTCCTTGCTTGCGAAATAATAGTCAAATTGCCATGGCCTAGCAATTGGCTTTTACCTTTCTCTTTCTATATATGAAATCCGCCAAGGTAACCAGTCCAGTAATCATAAGTCTTAAATAGTAGTCTATCAGCCTCCACAATACCAGTGCTAGGGATATATCTTCTTTGGAAAGACCACCCTAAATAGGACATAAAATCCCCCTTCTGCAGCTCCTGCTGTGCCGGGAGTAGGTATAAATGATACGGCCATATAGTGAAGTGATTGTATTGCAATTATGTCAAGGAAATGACCCCTTTCAAAATTCAAGGCCAGGGACACAAAGAAGGTAATCGAAAAGCTGATGGTTAACTGAATAATAGATATAAGTACCAATTCAATTGCTGTCTTTTTATCTCTTTTTATTTCCTCAACACTGGTCCTATAGTCCATCAGGGTAGTGTCTACCTTGTTTCTTGCCCTATCAATATTCTTGACAAACTTGAACCTGTATAGTAAATCTAGGGTCTTGTAGAGAATCTTTCTAATAAATCTTTCATTAAATAAAAAGCCAATTATCAGTAAAAGAATGGTAATATTGATAATATATCCAACTACTACAAAGGGCAGGGCTAGCTTCAAGTCGTTATAGAGCATATTGAATCTGATAATAAGCATAAACAGTGCGTAGAATGTGACTACAAACTGGTGTATTAGAAACCTATTAGCAAGTAGGGAGGAAGCCTTCCCCATTGGAACGCCATCGTTTATCATAGAATAGATTTGAACTGGCTGACCCCCTGTTGAAAACGGAGTGATGGCACTATAGTATTGGCCAATCATACAAAGCTTTAGGGAGGAGGCATAGCTGCTCATGATATTCAGGGTCTTTTTCATACGATAGAGGATATAGGCCTCAAAAAACCAATATAGTATCATACATAGTATTGCTATCAATAAAAATATGGTCTTGGCACTGCCAACCAATTCAGCAAAATTGTCAAAATCGTTATTGTTGATGAAAATCCACAGGGTAAGCCCTAGGAGTCCTGCTAAAATTACAAAATTTAATGTCTTTTTCATTTAGGTCCTTCTTTCTCTTCTAATCTAAATAGGGATTTATTTTTTTATTATACACCTTTTTGAACTTCATTAGAAGAAAAATTTTTATACAAAATGTGACGGCAGTGTAAAAGCGTTTAGATTAAAAAATCCTAAACGCTTTTGGTCTTATTGCTGCTGATTGTATTGGGGCTCCTCTGTCTTTATTTGATTTACTCTATCTTCTATCATTTGAGCCATATCGTCTGCATTGGTAGATAGGGAGCTGAACATCTGCTTGGCACTTTGATTGTCAGTGTCCAAGGAAAATGTTTTTAAATCAGCAGCCAATCCCTTTGCACTGGCAAGGGCTGTTTCCAGTTTTGTCATTACTGTCATGTTTTTCTCTCCTTTTTATGTTTTCAGATTTAGTATCTGTAAAAATATAAAAATTATCGAGAAAAATATTAGAAGTTTTTAGGCTTTGATGGATTTATTTGCTAATTGCCGAACTTATTTCTTCAATCATTTTTTCTGTAGCTGCAATTCCACCAGAGGATACATACCATATGTGGGCATCGAGATAGACTATATTGTCGTTTTTGTAGGCCTTGGTAGAATGAATTAATTCATTGTCCATTACCTGTTTGGCCGATATTTCTCCACCTGTAACTGCTGCCCTGTCCATAACAAATATATAGTCAGGATCTTTTTCTAAAATATATTCAAAGGTGATTTTTTGACCGTGGGTGGAAACTTCTATATTTTCATCTGCTGCCTCCAGGCCAAATTCATTGTGTATAATGCCAAATCTAGAGCCCTTGCCATATACGCTAAGGTTGCCGTCATTGGCCATGATAAATAGGCTCTTCCCCCTCACTTGTTGGGCTGTATCTTTTAGGTCTCCTATACCCTCTTCTATCTGGCCCACTATCCCTTCTATTTCACTTTTTTTGTCAAATATTTCTCCAAGAACTGACATATTATTTTTAAATGAATTGATATAGTCGCCGCCATCTATGTTTAAATAGACAGTTGGAGCTATTTTTGCAAATTCCTCGTAGAGGCTGGACTGCCTTGCAGATATAAGTATTAGGTCTGGGCTTAGTTCATATATGGTTTCAAAGTTTGGCTCTTGTAGGCTACCTACATCAACATACTTGTCATCCCTGTACTTGGATAAGTATTCCGGTAGGGTCCTCTTTGGCAATCCAATGATTTCCTCCCCTATGGCATCCAGTGCATCTAGTAGTCCGTAGTCAAATACTATAAGCCTTTCAGGTCCCACCTTAACTGTAGCTTTACCCAATTCGTGGGCAATGTCTATTGTCTCTACTGGATCCCCCAGGCTTGCAGATTCATCCACACTAGGACTGCAGGCGGCTAGTAGGGAAACTCCTATTGCTATAATTACAAGTAAAATCCATGGTTTTTTTATTGTCATTTTTCTCCTCCTTAAAAGTATAGGCATAGTTTCATATTGTTTATATCTCTTACCTTAAATTCCATGTCAAATATCTTAGACAGCGAATTTTTATTTATTATCTTTCCCGTATTTCCTGATTCTACAATTTTTCCATCTTTTAGGGCTACTATGTGATCAGAATATCTAGAGGCAAAATTTATATCGTGAATGACTATTATAATAGTCTTGCCCAGTTCATCTACAAGTCCCCTTAGTATCTTCATTATCTCAACTGAATGTTTCATGTCTAGGTTGTTTAAAGGTTCATCTAAGAGGATATATTCTGTGTTTTGGGCCAGGACCATGGCTATGAAGGCTCTTTGCCTTTGTCCCCCACTTAACTGGTCCAGATACTTTCCTTCAATGTCCTTGAGTTTCATATAGGAAATTGCCTCATCTATATATCTCATATCCTCCTTACTTAAATTGCCTTGGCTGTAGGGAAATCTGCCAAAACTAACTAGTTCCCTAATGCTGAGTCGAATATTTATATTATTGGACTGCCTGAGTATGGAAATCTTCTTAGCTAATTCACTGCTATCCCACATATCTAGGGATTTACCCTCAATATACACATCACCTCCATCCCTTGGAATTAAACGGCTAATTACTGACAATAGGGTACTTTTCCCTGCTCCATTGGGACCAATAAAGGAGCTTATCTTACCCTTTTCTATCCTAGTGCTGACATTGTCCAGCACATTTTTGTCCCCGTAAGTTTTAACCAACTTCCTTATTTCAATCATTATACACCCTCCCTTAGTAATAAATGTATAAAGTAAATGCCTCCTATAAAATTAATGATGACGCTTATTGGAGTCCCAAAATTAAACACCCTTTCAGCCAGAAGCTGGCCTCCTATTAGGGCAACAAGGGCTATCAGGACTGAAGCGACGATTAAGGATTTATGCTCATATCCATTCATAAGCTCCCTAGCTAAATTTACCACTAGTAGGCCTAGAAAAGTAATGGGACCCACTAGGGCAGTAGATACTGACACTAAGACAGATACAAAGCTCAGGCTTGTTCTTATGATTCTATCGTAGTCAATGCCTAGATTTATGGCATGGTCCCTGCCCAGGGCAACTACATCCCAAGTCCTTAAATATTTCCTGGAATAAAGCCCTATTGCCAAGATAATTGCCAAGGCAATCACCAGTATTTCCGTGTTTATATTGTTGAAGCTGGCAAACATCTTATCCTGTATATGCAGGAACTCATTTGGATCTATCAACATTTGGATAAAAGAGCTAAGGCTTTGGAAGAAAGTCCCCAGTATCAAACCCATTAGCAGCAGGCTGAGGATATTATTCCTACCCTTGCCCAGCAGGCCCCTAAATAAGAGCCGGGAAAACCCTACCATGAGCAGGACTGTTACAGCAAAATTGATATTTTTGTTGATAATAAGTCTGCTGGTGGAACCAAGTGTAAATATTGTCATGCTCTGTATGACCAGGTATAGGGAATCTAGGCCCAGAACTGACGGCGTCAATATCCTGTTATTTGTGGCCGTCTGAAATATCAGGGATGAAAAGGCTATGGATCCCCCAGTTAAAATAATTGCCAAAAGCTTAGGAAGTCTTTTTGAGAGAAAGTAGGCCCAATTGCTGCTCTTTAACCCCCAGGCCAAGAACAAGAAAATCAGGATTAAGTTTAATATAAGAAGCAGTCTTATTGTCCTTTTATTTTCCATGTCTATCCCCCCTCACCAGTAAATAAAGGAAGATGCCACTGCCTATTACCCCTACTGTAAGGCTAATGGGTATTTCATAGGGGTAAATAATGAGCCTCCCCAATATATCTGTAAAGAGAAGAAATATTGCCCCGAATAAGGCTGTATGGCCAATGGATTTTTTCATATTGTCCCCCTGAAATATGGTGACTATATTGGGAATTATAAGCCCAAGAAAGGGTATTCTACCCACTGTAATTATTACTAAAGATGATATCAATGCCACTATCCCCAGACCTATATTGACAGTTTGCTTATAGTTGAGCCCTAGATTTATGGAGAAATCTTCCCCCATACCCGCAATGGTAAATTTATTGGCGTAGACAAGGGCTAGGCCTAGGAGGGGGATACTGATATAGAGGAGCTCATACCTGCCCTTTATTATCATTGAAAAATCACCTTGTAGCCAAATATTTATATTCTGTACCAGGTCAAACCTATAGGCGAAAAAACTGGCTATTGAATCTATTATATTGCCCAGCATCAGCCCCAGAAGGGGGACAAATATTATATTCTTGAATTTTATCCTCCTGAGCAGCTCCATGAACAAAAGGCTGGCTCCCATGGCAAAGGCAAAGGATATCAACATTCTGCCAACTACACTTAGTCTTGAGAATAAAATCATTGAAATTAGGATCCCAAGTTTTGCCGAGTCGACTGTAGCTGCAGTTGTAGGGGATACAAATTTATTTCTGCTAATCTGCTGCATGATAAGTCCAGCTATGCTCATGCCCATACCAGCTACAATTATGCTGATAAGCCTAGGCAAACGGCTTATGAGGAGTAGCTGGACCTCCTCATCCCCTAGGGCCAATAGCCTATGAATTTTAATTTCTTTGGCTCCTATCAGCAGTGAAACCATTGACAGAAGCAATAAAACAAGGATAAGATATTTCCTTTTCATGTAATTCTCCTAACTATGTATTTTAAAATGTTGAATAATACACATTCCAATGATATAATGATAATGATTATCAATATCATTTATCTTACCATGTTATTTTTTTATTTTTTCAATTATATTTGGAATTTTATAATTATATTTATATGAATTTGAAAGGAGTTACTATGTTTGAAGATATAAAGGAAATAGTCAATAAATTTTATATATCCACCAACCTGCCTATTATTTCCTTCACCTACGAGGGGGACGAGATAGGTTCTGTAGGTTTAAATAATAGCTTTAGGCGCTTGTTGAAGGAGAATAATGTATTTGAACAGGTAAGGCTAGGCTTGGAGTTTGAGGATAATTTGTTCACCGTCAAGCTAAGACGCCTTAGGGACACCTATTTTTCAGCATGCTTTATTAATCCTGATCACCCTGAGATGGGCTACTATATTCTGGGCCCTCACTCTTGTAACTACGACTACTTGGACATTCCATTTAAGCCCAAGTGTCTCATACCCAGCCTCATGGTCCTCCTATATGATTTAAACAGGAAGACCTGCTGTTACAAGGTAAAAAACTCCTATAGCTATCACGTGAGGAAGGCTATCGACTTTATCAGCTTCAAATACCAAGAAGACATCAGCCTAACTGACGTTGCCAACTACCTTAATATAAACAAGTCCTACCTATCGTCTCTTTTCAAAAAGGAGACCAATAGCAGTTTCACAGAAATCCTAAATGAAGTAAGGGTGGGACGCAGCAAAAGGCTTCTGAGGGAAACTAATTATCCTATCCTGGACATTGCCCTTCAGGTAGGTTTCAATAGCCAGAATTATTATAATATTATCTTTAAAAAGTTCTCCAACATGACCCCAATGCAGTATAGAAATAATGGTCAATAGCTTGGAGAAAGGCAATTAAAAAAAGCCCCTTGGGCTTTTATACAGACATGTTTATGATAATAAAGGAAAAAAGTATCCCCGTTAGGACAGACAAGACCAGGTTCCCCTTTATATAGGACACCAGGGCTGCGGCTGCAATTCCAACTAGGGTGGCAACTTTCATCTGGCTGTCGGCTGTCATTATTCCCCTAACTATCAAAATGCTTAAGGACGTATAGGGTATGAGCCCTAGGAAATCTTCTAGGTTTTTATTAATCTTCCTATCCTTGAGGGCAAGCAGGGGAAGCAGACGCGGTATATAGGTAACTATGGCCATTCCAATTATCAAAAATAAGTAGGATTTCAATTTTCACTCCCTCCCCTGCTTTTCTTTAGTATAAAGAGGCCAAAGATCGAGGATATAATAACTCCCAGGATAATATCCCAGCCCCCTGTAAATATTTTAGAGTAATATAGTAGGCCGTATACCAATGCAGAAACTATAAATATAAATAAGATGCCGATGGACTTCTTTACCTCTGGAAAAAGCAGGGATGCAAACATGGCATATAGGCCTACATTTAGGCTGGACTGGAGTGTAGCAGGTAATATTTCCCCCACACCATAGCCTATTATGGTTCCTATATTCCAGGAGGCAAAGGCCAGGCTATTCAATATGAGGACAAACCATAGGCTAATTTGTTCCTTATTGAAGGATATGACTGAAAAAGTCTCATCAGTTATTCCAAAGGCTACTAGGGGAATATATTTCTTTGGTATATCCTTGAGCTCAACTGCCAGAGAAGCACTCATCATCATATGTCTCAAATTAAGTAAAAAAGTTGCTAGCAAGATACTACTACTGGCAACTCCAGCACCTATTAGATCAATTGCCATAAATTGGCTTGCTCCTGCATATACTAAAAAGGATAAGAGTGAAGTATCCCTTATGGAAATTGAGCTGTTTTTAGATAAGAGACCAAATGCCAAGGCTATGGGTAGATATCCTACGACTATGGGAAGTGCATAGTTTATGCTGGCTTTTATCTCTTTTTTTATGTCCCTTGTCCTGTCCATTTACATCATCCTCTTATTTGTCATTTTTATCGTTTACTTAGTATAACATAAAATGAAGTTAATTTCATTTATTCTTTGCCATAAGGATAATGCATAAAAAAAGATGCAAAAGGTTTTCCCTTTGCACCCTATTTCACTATCAGTACAGAAATATCGATATGGTTCAATACCTTGTTGGATATGCTGCCCAGCATTGCCCTTGAAAAAACATTTAAACCACGGCTACCCATAATAACTAGGTCACACTTTTCCGTATGTGCCTTTTCAATAATTTCCTTGGCAGGATCTCCGCACTTAATATAACTTGCTACCTTTGAAGGATAATCCTTAAATCTTTTCATGGACTCATCTAGTATAGCCTTGGATTGCTCCATTAGAACCTGATGGATTTCGGCCTCATATACGTGGTCTATGGCATAGGGATGACAACTTCTGAGACAGCTAATAACATAGAGTATCACGATTTCGCTATTGTTTAAAAGTCCTATTTCTTTTGCCTTATCCAGTGCTAGGTTGGCATTGTCGGAGCCATCTACTGCAACTAAAATCTTTTTCATTATTTAAACCTCCCCTCTATATTTCCTCGATCTAAATATAGTACTAAGGTTATGTAATGGGTATTATTGCTACTATACTTATACCCGCTTTGACAATAGTATAACAAATAAATGTAAATAAATATATAAATTTTTTATAATATTTTACATCTTTCCGGGCACAATAATTTAAAAGTACTGGAGGGAAAGATATGTCAACTTTACAAATTGATACTAGGGGATATGAAATCGAAGATATAAATGATATTGTGATAAAATCTTTTGACCACCTTCCCGTAGGTGAAAAGATGGTTTTAATCAACGATTATAATCCCATTAACTTGTTTAATGAGCTTGAGGACAGGAGATTTGGAAAATTCGAATGGGACTACATGGAGGAGGGACCTGATATTTGGAAGGTATCTCTGGCTAAGAAATATCTCAACTATATATAGCTACACCTATTTTTTTCAGTATTGCTGGCTTTCTAATAAATCCATAAGCCTAGGTAAAAAAACATAAAGCGTCTATGGACGCTTTTATCTTTGCCATAATGGTGTATAATAGATATTATCAATTTTATTAGAAGGAGCAATCTTATGTATAGGGAAATAAATTATGAAGATATAGATAA
>JBBAEY010000036.1:0-21861 GCA_041655755.1 Tissierellaceae bacterium | reverse complement strand
AACAACATGTTAGCAATCAACACCCACAGACAACTAGGTATATCCACAACAGCAGGGGCAAAGTCCATGGAGAAACTATCTTCAGGCTACAGGATTAACCGTGCAGGAGACGACGCAGCAGGACTATCCATATCTGAGAAGATGAGGGGCCAAATCAGGGGTCTTACCCAAGCTTCTAGGAACTCACAAGACGGTATCTCAATGATACAAACAGCAGAAGGTGCACTAAACGAAGTACACGCAATCCTTCAAAGAATGAGAGAACTGGCAGTACAAGCATCTAACGACACTAACGTAACTACTGATAGGAATGCTATAGGTAGTGAGCTCGAGGAATTGGGAAAAGAAATAGAAAGAATAAAAGACAATACTGAGTTCAATACCCAAAAACTTCTTAACGGTAAGGCAGGCTCAGGTGGAACAGTAAATCTTCAGGTTGGAGCCAATAGTGGACAAAAAATGGTATTAAACTTTAAAACGGCAGGAATCAATCTAAGTGGAGTTGTCGGAAAGGTTGGTAAGTTATCTGGAGGATCTGTAAAAAGTTTTTCGGAAGCTACAAAAACTATTTCTACAATAAACAAAGAACTTGAAAATGTATCTAAGGGTAGGTCACTACTAGGTGCATACCAAAATAGGTTAGAGCATACAATCAAGAACCTAGACAACACTGCCGAGAATCTACAAGCATCTGAATCCAGAATCAGAGACGTAGATATGGCAAAAGAAATGTCGGAGCAAACAAAACAGCAAATATTACAACAAGCTTCAACAGCAATGCTGGCTCAAGCTAACCAAAATCCAAACACAGTTTTACAACTGTTAAGATAATTGGTTAGAGGGTCCCTCGAAGAGTAATCTTTGAGTGTAAATCGGGTGAATTGCTGGAAACTCCTTAAGCTAACTAAACCACAACGCAATCTGAAAGGATAATCGTGAAGGTTTTAAAATTAGTTAGATTGGACAATCAGCAGCCAAGCTCCTGTACCGAAAGGTTGGAGAAGGTTCAACGACTAGGATATACCACCGCAAAACAATCGAATTTTGTCATTCTGAGCGTAGCGAAGAATCCCTATTAATAAGATTGAAGGTGATGAAATCCGTAGGGGAGAGGATGCCCCGAAGTGCCCGACAACCGAAAGATTCTTGTGTCATTCCGAGCAAGGCGAGGAATCTTAAATCGGTTGAAGATATAGTCTGGCAAATGGTGAAAGCTATTTGATTGCCCGCAAGCAAACACAGCTCCTCAAACTGTATTACAATTACTAAGATAATTAAATTCAAAAAATATAGGCTAGGGAATATTCCCTGGCCTATATTTTATTCTCTTTTTTCATTCTTCTAACTTTATCATATAGTCCATAATATGTTCTATTTAATAATTTAGATATATATTTGTAACTATATCCTAATTCTATTAATTCAATTATTCTATTCTCTTCATCCTGAGAATATGAGTTATCTATTGTAACCTTATTTGCTATTTTTATTATTTTGTCGGGATACCTTATGGCATACCTATTTTTAGTATCAACTAATTTTTCATCTATATTAATTTTGTATCTCATTGATGGGATTTCATTAACATAAGGCTTTACGATATCGAGAAATTTCCTGACGGTTTGATTTTTGCCAATCAGCAAATGATACCCATAACCACTAGGAATTTTGGCCAATTTAAATTCTATTCCAAAGGTATCTTTAATATGTTCTAGTAATAGAATGTTTTCTTCTTTAGTAAAACTCTGTGAATATATTGGTATATTTGCTGTAATAGTAACTGTGTTTGCTCCCAAACTACCATTTGTGATAAGGCTTCCGTCATCCATAAACAAACAAGCCAACCCTATGGGATGATCTAGCATTTTCAAGCCATTCTCAGATAATGTCTTTTTGCCATTTGGATAAAACAACTCATATAACTTTGTATATATTGGATGGGATGGTGAATAAATAGAACCGTCGGGCTTTATCTTAAAATCAAGATTCCTTAATTTTTCCGCCTTCCATTTTCTGTAGGATTTTTGTGTTTTTCCAGTACTTTCTCTGTAAAGAGCATTTAAGCTTCTGCCATACTTTGACAAGGTACCATCACCAAGCACACTACCTATGATAATATTTCGCTCAATATCATCCATACTATAATTCTTACGATTCTTGTTTAGATAATTTCTCCGATTTTGATGTAGTTTAGAGTAATAATCTTTCATAAATGATTCACTTTTTTTAACACTTAACTGAGACGCCCTCCATCTTAAACTACCTTGAGAAATGCCTAATTTCTTAGCAAGAGTCTCATTATCGCCATCAGGATATTCAGCAATAATTATTTCAGCCATTTCATCAGTAAACGAAGAATTCATAACATCACCCCTAGAATGTATGTTCTGTAGATATTATATCATAAATTCGCATTTAACCAAGACCTATTTCCCTATCTATGATAAAATACACTGAAAATGGTATAGTTTAAATAAAACGTAAATTTTACAGATAATATTAAAGGTTATCATAATATTGGACGCATTAAGATTAGCCGTAACAGCGAATTCATTCGTAGGTAATTAAAGTAATTGATTATAAATAATAGCTTTAAAATTAGCCTAATCTACGAATTAATTTAATTTTAATATAGAGACATTATTTACTAAAATGGTGTATTATATAAATATATGTCAGAATATGCCGATAACATTTATAGATTAGAAATGGAGGGACTAATGTGAGGCTAATTGTTGAAGGACAAATTATTGAATACGAAAATAGAAGAGATGAAATAGATAAGATTCTAAGGGATATTGACAATATGGTAGAAGGATTAGGGAAAACTTTGAGCCATATGATTGTAGATGGCATAGAATTGTACAATTCCTACAAGGACTACTTCTTAGACAATATCGAATATATAGAAGAAGTTAAGGTCATAGCTCTTACATATGAGGAGCTCGTAGCGGATATACTGGTATCTACGCTGGAATATCTGGAAAGGAGTCCATCTATAATTGAAGGCCTAGCCAATAGCTTCTACAAAAATCCTAACAAGGAGTCTTGGAAGGATTTAAATGACCTGCTAGGTGGTATTGGCTGGATAATAAATACCTTTAGCTCCATAGACAAGGATAAGAGGCTGGGTTCCCTAGTATCTAACTATGAAAATTGGAACACCTATGCTGCTAAAGTGGTTTCTTTGGGGGAGGTCTTAGAAGAACTAGAAGTTGTAATGTCAAATAAGGACTATATTTCCCTTGCAGATATACTTTCCTATGAAATAGGGTCTTTATTTGAGGAAATGGCTAGCATCCTATCCACCTTCGTTCATAGAAAGGCTGATTTGAATGATCTTAATTGACAATATAAATCTACTAAGAGATGCCTATCCCAATACATGGGAGATGATAAAAGAAGCTGAAAAGAATCTCAATGACAAATTAATTCATATAGAAGATACAAGGCATGGAAACAAGACCATGAGGGTTGAAAGGGATGGGAAAATCTTGTATTTGCATAGCAAGTATAATCCAATCAGAGAGGCAGAAACCCTAATAGGTGAATATAAGGACATAGCTAGGGAAACTACCGTTGTCTTCTATGGTACAGGCCTTGGATACCATATAGACTTGTTTCTAGAAAGATACCCAGATGTAAACTATTATATATATGAGCCAGTGGCAGAAGTCCTATATAATTATCTATCCTTTAGGTCCCTGCAGAGGCTTCCCTCCAAGAAATTAAAGAATATCGTATTGGGTAAGGACCAGGAGGCTACTACAACTTTTCTAAATGAGTTAATAGATAAGTCCAGTAAAAACATATTACATGTTAATTTAAATAGTCATGTCAATATCTTTCCAGACCAATATAAGAGGTTCTTAGAATTGTTCAAGGAAACTGTGGCAGATAAGAAGACCAATCTAGGGGCAGAATTAAAATTCCAAAAGAGATGGATAACCAATAGCATGAGGAATTTTTGGGAAGTGCTGTCTAGTCCCAATATCTTATTAGAGAAAAAAGGAGAATTTAAGGGGAAACCTGCACTAGTAGTAGCAGCAGGTCCATCCCTCAATGAAGAGATTGAAAATATCAGGATTATAAAGGAAAAGGGACTTGCCTATGTATTCAGTGTTGGATCTGCAATAAACACTCTAATCCACCATCATATCTACCCCCATGCTGCCTGTACCTACGATCCCTATGTATTCAATCAAAATGTATTTAAGAAAACTAAGGAGTTAGGTATCGAGGATATTCCAATGATATTTGGTTCCAGTGTAGGATATGAAACTCTCCTAAATTATCCTGGAGACATGTACCATATGATTACATCTCAAGACTCTGTATCGAACTATTATCTTAAAAACAAGGATAGTGAGGATATAGGAATAGTATTTGATGCCCCTACCATAGCAGTTGTTACTGTACAATTATTATATGAAATGGGATTTAGTCCAATTATATTAGTTGGACAAAACCTAGGTTATAGGGGTAGGGAGAGACATTCTAAAGGTACACACAACTATAGATTATTATCAGATTTAGAGGTAGAAGAAAGTATAAATGTTAAAGACGTATACGGTAACGACATATATACAAACGAGAGTTTTAATTCCATGAGGGAACAAATGGAGCATTATATAGAAAACTTGCCAAATATTGAGGTAATTAACACAACAAAAGGTGGAGCAGATATAAGGGGAGCAAAGTTTGTAGAGCTGGAGGAAATAATTGACAGCAAATTGGCCAGCAAGGTAGTCGAAAAAGATTGGCTAGATGGGGACAAGACGGCTTACGATATAGACCACCTCAACAAGCAAAAGGATAAAATGAATAGAGCATATATTAAAGCACTAAATATAAGCAAACTATACTATGATATACTAAAAAAGATTGAAAGATCTATAGGTGCTAGAAACTATTCTCAAGCGGAGAGACTATATGTAAAGCTAGATAAGGAATTGAAAAAGATAGAAAACAACGATTTTTACAAGGCCTTTATACTGCCAATGAACAGGGTTGAGTACAAGGCCCTAGCTAATAGTATAGATCACTTAAATGAGATTGTAGACTCCTATGAGAAGGGAAAGAAAATAATAGAAGTATTTAAAAACTTCATGGACATATGTACTAAGGACATAGAAATGATTAAACCTATATATGAAGAAATGGTTGAGAATATAGAAAAAATAAGCAATATAGAAAAAGAGGGATAGTATGTTAAACGACAAGGCTATATTAATAACAGGTGGTACTGGATCCTTTGGACAAGAATTTACAGAAATATTATTTAAAAAGTTCAGCCCTTCAAGGGTAGTTATCTATTCAAGGGATGAGTTTAAACAAGATGTGGTTAGAAAGAAGTTTACTAAGATCTTAAATAAGGAACAATTTAAAAAATTGAGATTTTTCATCGGAGATGTAAGGGATAGGGACAGGCTATATAGGGCCTTTAGGGGAATTGACTATGTCATACATGCTGCAGCCATGAAACATGTGCCTGTATGCGAATACAACCCCTTTGAGGCCATAAAGACCAATATCCATGGTGCACAGAATATAATAGATGCCGCCCTAGACTGTGGGGTTAGGAAGGTGGTAGCTCTATCTACGGACAAGGCAGTGAACCCCATTAACCTATATGGAGGTACGAAGCTGGTGTCAGATAGACTCTTTATTTCAGCCAATGCCTACTCTGGTGGAGATGGTACTGTATTTTCAGTAGTTAGGTATGGAAATGTAGCAGGTAGTAGAGGATCTGTCATACCCTATTTCAGGGAACTAATAGAAGAAGGTGCCACTGAACTACCTATTACAGACTATAGGATGACCAGGTTTTGGATTACTTTAGAAGAAGGAGTAGACCTAGTATTCAAGGCCCTAAGAGAGTCAAAGGGAGGAGAGACCTATATATCCAAAATACCATCATTTAAGGTAACGGACCTAGCCAAGGCCATGCTTCCCAATTGCAGTTTAAGGGAAATTGGGATTAGAGAAGGGGAAAAGTTAGATGAAATAATGATAGCCAAGGATGACTCTAGGTATACATTTGAATTTGACAAACACTATATAATATATCCTCATTTTGATTGGGAAAACACCAAAGGCTATAATACAGACGGAGGCTATATCATAAAGGAAGGATTTGAATACGATTCAGGGACCAACGATAAATGGCTTAATATAGACGACTTGAGGATACTGCTGACTGAAATGAATATGCTACCAGACACACCTGAATATTTAGGAGAGGTAGCAGTTACCAAGGAAAAATAAACAGGAGGTTGTTATATGAAGCTAGCTATTTTGGGAGGCAAGCCAATCAGGGAAGGTTATCTACCATATGCGAAACAGTATATGGATGAAGATGATATAAAATCAGTAAACGAGGTACTAATGTCAGATTATTTAACCACAGGACCGACCATAAAAGAATTTGAAAATACAATTGCTGATTACGTAGGTGCAAAATATGCGGTTGCCTTTTCAAACGGAACAGCAGCCTTGCATGGGGCTACATATGCTGCAGGTATAAAAGCAGGTGACGAGGTAATCACTACACCTATGACCTTTGCAGCATCTGCAAACTGCGTATTATATATGGGAGGGACACCTGTATTTGCGGATATAGATATCAATACATTTGATATCGATGTGGAAGAAATAGAGAGGAAAATAACGGAAAAAACTAAGGCCGTCATACCAGTAGATTATACGGGACAAGCAACAGATATAGATTTAATCAAGGAGCTAGTAAAAGGTAAAGGCATAGCAGTCATAGAAGATGGGGCACATTCACTAGGCACTAGCTACAAGGGAAAAAAAGTAGGCAGTCTAGTTGATATGACCATGTTTAGCTTTCACCCAGTCAAGACCATAACGACAGGAGAAGGTGGAATAATTACCACCAATAGCGAAGAATACTATGAAAGGTTAATCAACTTCAGAAGCCACGGAATTACAAGGGATGCTAATCAATTAGTAAATAAGGACACAGGAGATTGGTATTACGAACAATTGGACCTAGGATATAACTATAGAATGACAGATATACAAGCAGCCCTGGGAATTAGTCAAATGAAGAAAATTGACTGGTTCATTAAAAAAAGGAAAAATATTGTCGATAAATATAATAAGGCCTTTAGAGATTTAGATGGGGTTATACTACAGAAAAATTCAAGTTTATCAGATACTGTGAACCATTTATATGTACTCAGGCTGGATTTAGAAAAGATATCAGTAGGAAGACGCCAAATATTTGATTCCTTGCAAGCTGAAAACATAGGGGTACATGTGCATTATATACCTGTATATTGGCATCCCTATTACCAAAGCCTAGGATATAAGAAAGGTATATGCCCACAAGCTGAAGAGCTATATGAATCTATATTGACACTTCCATTATTCCCTGCTATGTCAGATAGGGATGTAGAAGATGTAGTAGATGGAGTATACAAGGTAATTAACTATTATAGAAGGTAGTGGATAGAATTGAGAATACTACTTACAGCCATTGGAAAGAGGGTTCAATTAATTAAACATTTAAAGAAGGAAAACTACATTATTGGCGTAGACAAAGACGAATTAATCCCGGGTCGCTACTTTGTCAACTCTTTTTTTACTATACCAGAAATCGGTGACATGACCTATATAAGTGCCCTTTTAACTATATGCGAAAGAGAAAAGATTGATTTACTAATACCACTATTCGAAAAAGAATTTTTGATTCTTGACAGTAACAGGGAAGAATTTGAAAATCTAGGAACTACGCTACTATTAAGTAATAGGCCTATTTTAGAAATATGTAATGACAAATGGAATACCTATAATTTTTTTAAAGAAAATAGTATCAGTACGGCTAAAACCTGCTTGATAGAAGATGTGGAAGATAAAAACATTAATATGAAATTCCCTTTGATATTAAAGCCTAGGGAAGGGATGGGAAGTAAGGGGATATTTTTCGCCAGAAACAAGCAAGAACTATCTCATCTGTCTATTAATCTAAAGAACTATATAGTGCAGGAAATGGTAGAAGGTACAGAATATACAATGGATGTGCTTTGTGATTTGGAAGGGAAAGTCCTATCTATTGTACCTAGGCAAAGATTAGAAGTTAGAGCAGGAGAGGTGGTAAAATCCAAGTCTGTAAAAGATATCGACTTGATTGAGAAAACTTTGGATTTAGTGGATAAGTTAAATTCGAAAAATGATAATGGGGCAATCGGTCCCATGAATATACAATGTATAGTGAATGAAAAGAAAGACATGAGATTTATAGAAATTAATCCAAGATTTGGGGGAGGGGTACCCTTAACCTTTGAATCAGGAGTGGATTATGGGAGAGTTTTAAGGGAAATGACAATGGGGCAAGAAATTGAACCTATGCTAGGAAACTTTAAAGAATCCATAATGCTTAGATTTGATGATGCCATATTTATATAGTTAGATTGATTAAAGGGTGAAAAAATGATTAAGGCGATAGTATTTGATTTAGATGATACCCTGTATAAGGAACATGATTTTGTATTTGATGGATTTAGACAGGTGTCAGAATATCTAAATAGGAAGTATGAGATAGGTTCAGATATACTATATGGGGATATGATAGAAATATTTTATAGGGAAGGCAGAGGACGAATATTCGACTCATTATGCAGCAAATATGACTTGCCTGAAAATGTAGATGATTTGGTAAAAGTATACAGGGAAAACAAACCAAATATAGAGCTTTATGAAGATGCGATTAAGTTACTAAGCAAGATCAAGGATAGGTATTTTCTGGGGATAATCACAGATGGTAAATCTTTTGTTCAATGGAATAAAATTAAGGCACTTGGATTGGAAGACTATATTGACAAGATAATAGTAACGGATGACAAAGGGCTAGATTATTGGAAACCAAGTGAAGAACCATATAGGGACATCTTAGAGTATTTCAATGTAATAGCAGAAGAGCTTATTTATATAGGTGATAATCCAAAAAAGGACTTTATATCTGCTAAAAGACTAGGTATAAATACTATTAGGATAATTAGACCTACAGGAGACCACATGAATACATATCTAAGTAAAGAATATGAGGCTAACTACAATATAAAATCTTTGCTAGAGCTAGAAGATATAATTAATTTATTGAATGAAAAGAGCTGATAAGATGAAAATAGTTGCAATAGTACAAGCTAGGATGGGCTCATCAAGATTGCCGGGAAAGGTAATTAAACCAATTATAAATAAGCCTATGATATTACATGTCCTTGATAGGCTAAGCAATGCTAGATATGTAGATCAAGTAATATTAGCTACATCGAATCTAGAAAGTGAAGGGCCCTTAATAGAATTGGTAAGTGAAAAAGGCTATGAGGTTTTTACAGGTGATGAAAACAATGTGCTTAAAAGATATGTGGATGCCAATAGGCTGTATAATGGGGATATAATTATTAGAATTACGGGAGACTGCCCATTGATAGACCCAGTGATAGTTGACAATGTAGTCACTCATTATTTGATGTATGACTATGATTATGTCAGATTGGATGTACCCAATACCTTTATAAGGGGTTTTGATGTAGAAGTGTTTTCTAAGGAAACTTTAGAAAGGGCATATAAAGATGTTGAAGCCACAGATAACAAAGATTATAGGGAACATGTAACTCTGTACATGTATGAGAACAAAGATAGATTTAAGGTGGGATATGTCCAAGGAGAGGGCATATATAGGAAGGATTATAGGGTATGTGTAGATACAGAGGAGGACTTTGAGGTAGTAAGTGAGGTATATGAATACTACGAGGATGAATTTGTTGTAGGGAAAAAGGTGGTAACTAAGTTAAATAATATAGATTAGGAAGTGATTGAAATGGAACTCTTGATTTTAGGAATAGACGCTATGACACCACAAATATTATTCAATAACATTGATGACTATCCAAATATAAAAAGGCTTTGTGATATGGGTTTCTATGGAGATTACGATGCCTACGCCTATGGATATGGTTCTAGGGATAATTGGATATCATTATATACAGGGCTAACTCCCAAACAACATGGAACAGTAGGTAATATATATAAAGAAACGGGAGAGAAACCGACATTAAAAGATTATACAAATCTAGATCCATTTTGGAAAGTTCTAAATGATCATAATATAAAAGTTGGAATGTGGAAGGCACTTGTGACAACACCTCCAGAGAAGATAAATGGTTATATGATAGGTGGTGAAGCAAATTTTGAAATAGATGGTGAAAGAGATCCTTATGCTAGTACACCTCCCCTATTAAATAAATTAGATAAAAATATAGAGGAATATATTAACTTTGATATAGAAAAACCACCAATGCCAAAAAAACCAGAAGATTTTGAAAGTAGTTGGGATGAAGTATTTAAAAACTCTAGTATAGCAGATGAGATACTTGATGAAAATTACTTTGAAGAATCAATAGCCTATTTTAAAAAAGAACTAGAGTTTTATGAAGAAAACATGACAAATGTACAAAGAAATAATCCAGTAGATGTAATGTTTTTTTATACACCCATACTTGACTTCATTGAACATTTTGCTATGCATGAAGAGAGTAATAGAGTAGTAAAGAAGGCTATGTCAATACTGGACAACTTTGTATTTAATATAATTGGTAAGTTAAATCCTAAAAACGTAATATTGATGTCAGATCATGGGATGACATCCTTGGTTGATTTTTTTCCTAATACCCCTGACCACATTCAAAAAGAAGCATTTGGTTGGACTGATAAATCTGTTTGGCTAAAGAATGGATATTTAGTTACTAAGGCAAGAAATGGTGCTTTTATGAGTGGAATACACTCCTTAAAAGGATGTTTTATTGCAGCTGGCGATTCTATAGGAAAGGGTAAGATAGAACATATGAGGACTATAGACTTCTACCCTACCTTACTAGAGCTATTTGATATAAAAGTTCCAGATGAAAGACATGGTTACGTTCAAGATGTTTTTTCAAACAAAGAAATAGTAAATAAAGAAAAAGTTCTAATTGAAGAAGAGATTATTATAAATAAAATAGCAATAATTCAAAATATAGAGATCCCTAAGTTTAATAATATTATAAATGAAGTTTTTCTAGATAATAGATTTGCAGAAATAAATATAATAGGGGAAAGAAAATATAGGGAAATTTTAAAGGGGAACCCTAGAGTGAAAGAATTTTATGAAATTATTGGCGGAAAGATAAATGAAAATTTATTGAGAAAATTCGATAGGGTAATTATCCCATTTAAAAATGATATAACAAAAGAGTTAGACTATATAGAAATAGAAAAGGATAAGTAATTATGAAAAAGGTAATAACATATGGAACCTTTGATTTACTTCATTATGGACATATAAATCTATTAAAAAGAGCAAAAGAACTAGGAGAGTATTTAATTGTAGCTATCTCATCTAATGAATTCAATGAAATCAAGGGTAAGAAATGCTATTTTTCATATGAAGAAAGGAAAAAACTAGTTGAGTCTATTAGGTATGTAGATTTGGTTATTTCAGAAGATAACTGGGAACAGAAGATAGAAGATATAAATGAATTCAAGGTAGATATATTTGTCATGGGTGATGATTGGAAAGGTCAATTTGATTACTTAAAGGATTATTGTAATGTAGTTTATTTGCCTAGAACACCGGAAATATCTACTAGTAAGATAAAAGAAGACTTAAATAGGAAAGTGTAAAAGTATTTAGTAACCTATTAGGAGGGAAATATGGTAGAAGGTCTTGTTAGTGTTATTATACCAATATATAATTCGGAAAGATATTTAGAGCGATGTATTAAAAGTGTTCTAAATCAAAGCTACAATAATATAGAAATAATTTTAATAAATGATGGTTCTACAGATTTGAGTGGCCAAATATGTAAAGATTATATAACAAAGGATAAAAGAATAAGGTTAATTGAGCAAGCTAACCGGGGTCCGTCTGCTGCAAGGAATAGAGGATTAGAAGTTTTAGAAGGTGAATTGGTTTTATTTGTAGACTCAGATGATTATATAGATGGAAGAATGATTGAAAGTTTGGTTAAAGAAATTCAGGCAAGTAAAGTAGATTTAGTGATTAGTGGATATAAAAAGATATACTACATTGAAGAAGAAATTGACAACATAGTTTTTAGTCATATGTACGAAAAGATAAAATTAGCAAAGGATGAATTTTTCAATAGGTTTCATGATTATTTTGGAAATTACTATATTAACTACTTGTGGAATAAAGTGTATTTATCGTCAATTATAAAAAAGAATAAGATAAAATTTGATGAGGAAATAGGTTGGGGAGAAGACTTAATTTTCAACTTAAATTATATAGATAAAATAAAGGGCGTTAGTTTAATAGATGAAAGCTACTATAATTACACTTGTTCAAATGAAGACTCAATAACATCAAAGTATAGTAAAGACTTGTTTTTTTATCAAAAAAAGATGTATTTAGAAACACGGAAAATCTTAGAAGGAAATCAGGTGTTCATAGCAAAAAATAAAGAGGTTTTCAGACAAAAATATATTAGAGGTATTATGCTGTGTATAAATAATCTATTTCATTTAGATGCAAATCTAGATATTGGACAATTAAAAACAAAAACAAATAGAATAATTGAAGACAATATGACAAAAGAGTATATCACAGATTTTATTCCTAGAGGAAAAGAACAAGAAATTATGACAAAATTTATAAAATATAAACTTGTAGATAATTTAATTGAATATAAAAGCAAATGTAAAATATGATTTAAAGAGGGTGAGTAAATTGCCAATAATAAGTGCAATAATGCCAGTATATAATAGTGAGAGATTCGTAGGGGAGACGATTGACAGTATATTAAATCAAAGTTTTACAGACTTTGAATTTATTATTGTTAATGATGGATCAACAGATAAAACGAAGAAGATTATAGAAAGTTACAATGATGATAGGATAAAGTTGTATAATTTAGAGATAAATAGGGGAGTCGGATATGCTTCTAATTTTGCAGTGGAAAAGGCGCAAGGAAAATATATAGCTAGGATAGATAGTGATGATATTTATCACAAGGACAAGTTTTTATTGCAGAAGGAGTTTTTAGATAAAAATCCGGAAATTGATTTAGTAAAATCACTATTTGACTATTTTGGAGATGGAAAATTGAGGGATATAAATAGACTTAATGGGCTAGCAAGTGTTGCAGAAAACTATACGAATAAAATCATAAATAGTAATGAAATTGCGGAGAAGTTATTATGGGCTTCTCCTATATCTAATAATACTACCATGATACGAAGCCAAGTGTTAAAAAAATTTGGATATAAAGATATGAGGTGTGGAGAAGATTACCATTTGTTTTACAACATGAGCAAAAAAGGACATAAAATGGGTACAGTAAGCCAATACTTAACAAAAATGAGAGTTAGTAATAATTCCATTACAGCTACTAGGAAGTTTGAATGCTATGAATCCTTTTATACAATAAAAAAAGATATAATGGATCCAATTTGTATTAGTAAAAATATTTACTTATGGGGGGCAGGTAGTTTTGGTCTATTAGTATATGAAATACTAACTAAATATGGACATAAGATTGAGGGATTTATAGATAGTGACAAATCGAAACAAGGGCAAAGTATATCTGGCTTAACAGTTTATGATCCATCCATTCTTACATCATGTGAAAACATTGGTGTAATAGTAACTTCACAACCAGGAAGAGTAGGTATAGTAAAAGAGCTTGAGGGGAAAGGATATAGCCATTTAAAAGATTTTGTAGTATATTAAAGAAAATTCAAAAAAGGGAAATAGTCTTATGGAAAAGCTATTGTCTTAAATGGAAATTACGGAATTATAAATAATGATAATAGATGATCCAATATTTTAATTTAGTAGAAAACTATTCAGATATGGGTGTGAAAACATGGATATTAATTACTATATAAACTTAATAAAAAATGCAGTTAATAATGTAGAACAAGGATATTATAAAATCAAAACTACATATAATAATGAAGGAATTGTTAGAGAAAGAGTTTTTTGCTATGAATTATATTATCAAATTAGGATCATTGACAATGATGGAGATTTAACATTACATGGTGAAATTGATAAAAGAGGGCATAAGGAAATAAAGAAAAATGATCAAAAGAATCCTGATTTTATATTTCATCATCCGGGGGGATTTGAGAGAAACAGCATAGTGATGGAGGTGAAAGGTAAATTAGAAGGAAGTATAGGTAATTATAAAGAAGAGAAAGACAAATGGATATATAAAGGTATCTATAAAGATTTAATCACACTGGACAGATTTATTAATAACTGCCAATATAAAGCGGGGATTTTATTAATATATAACCATTCGCTAGAAGAGTTAAAGAAATTTCTCAATGGAAAATACAATAGATTTTTGATGACAAAAAGTTGGGGAAATATAAAGATAATAATAAAAAAGGATGCATATACAAAGTGTATAGAAAGACAACTAGTAGATATTTTAAATGAAAATATTGAATTATAAGATAACCTGAAAAATAGAGGATTTTGAACAAATTTGTATTAATAGTTTAGACTTACAAATATATTGCTTTGATAGTTTAGATGAAGATTTAATCAAGTATAAAGGCATACCCGCTAAGGTGGAATTATATACGATGGTATTATTGGTAAACTTCTTTATGGTTTGATGTGCTTTCTAGGCTCAGATGCTAGAGAGGGTAGGTTTTTAAAGCATTCAACAATTATCTAAATGCAGAGGTGAGATTATGGAATTGAACACTAAATATGAAAAGTTAAAAAACAAACAGGTTATATTGTATGGTGCGGGAAAGTTTGGTGAGAAAACTTTAGATTTAATTCAGAATTTCAACACGGAAATTATATGTTTTATTGATAAAGATGTAAAAAAGTGGGGTAAGGAATATAAAGGTGTTACAGTTACTTCGCCAGATACAATAAAATCACTTGTATATGACTATATTATGATTACAAGCATGTATATTAAAAGTGTGTATGAGGAATTAATTAGTAAAGGGGTTGATTCTGATAAAATTGTTTTTATACCCATAGATTCCGATAAGAGTATAGAGTATAAAAATATGTCTGAAACAAAAAGTAAAAAAATGAACGCAAAAATGATAGAAACCTTTTTTCAAAAAAATAAAGTTAAACTAAAAGAAAATGAAAAAATAAGGATTTGTTTTTTATTTGAAGCCCCAACGCTATGGCCTTCATGGGATAGCTTATGGAGGGCTTGTCTTGATGATAAAAAAATGGAAACACAAATCATTCTTTATAATAATAAGGTGTTTCAAAATTCACAGAACCAAGGGGCTACGGAGTTTCTTATAAAAAACAGAATACCATATATAGATTATAATGAGAAAATTATAAAGGAGTTTAACCCGCATATCATTTTTTTGCAATCTCCATATGAAGAAGCTTTTAGACCTGAAAACCTCAGATCGACTTATTTAAAATCAAATGGACATAGGATTATATATATACCATACGGTATTGAAATAAGTAATACAGACGAATCAAGGATAAACCAGTTTGGAAATAATTTAGTTTTTAATGCATGGAAGATTTATACCTTTTCATCTATCATGAAAGAAAATTATCATGAATTTATAGATGAAAAACTAAATAATATAAGATCACTAGGACACCCTAAATTTGATAGATTATACAATTATAACTTAGATAATATTCAGAGGATAAAAGAAAAAGCCAATGAAAGGAAAATTATTTTTTTTAGATTACATTTTCCAAAAGAAGTATATGACCAGGGTGAACTTAAAATGGTCACACCATATCTCAAAGAATACTATAAATTTGCGGACCATTTAAACAAATATAAAGACTTTTATTTTTTATTTAGGACCCATCCCAAGTTCTATGATACATGTTATAAATTTCAAGATGGACTTTTGGGGGTAAAATTTTTTTATAAACTAAAAGACAACGAGAATGTATTATTCCTAAAGGACGAAGATTATCGGCTGGGAATATTTTCTGCTGATTGTATCATAGGTGATAGGTCGGCTTTAATGGTGGAATCATCTGTTTCTGAAAAACCTATTCTTTATTTATATAACAAGGATTTTAAAGAACCTATGACAAAAGGGGTTAAAAGATTATTTGATAGTTATTATCAGGGAACAGGGTATTTAGATATATTGAATTTTCTTACAATGTGTAGGGCAGATAAGGATCCCAAAAAAGATGAGCGGATAAACGCTTTTAAAAGCACTATTGAAAATTATGATGGTTTATCAGGATATAGGATAAAAGAAGATATTATTCAAGCAATTACAAGCGAGTAACTTATGGGAAATTTTAATTTCTACCTAGATTTACGAAAGCGTAAGATAAGGCATGAAAAATGGGATCAAAATAAATAGTTTCAAATGAATCAGAAAAATACAAAAATATATTTAATTTGAGTTGCATCTAATTCGTCCAAAAAAATTCTTAATAGTGTGAAGCTATTAATTTTAGCTCACAGATAAACAGGGATGTTACAACAGTAAAGGCCTGCTAGCCTCAAAAATATTTATGTAATAAATAAAGCCAATGTATGAATCTTATTATGCAGGTATTGATTATACAGTAACAAATAATATTGTACAATGAACCCTTTTATTAAGTTCTGCATATTAGAAATCAAATCATTATATAAGATAGGGAGCATGGTTCATGCTCTCCAAGAGCTATGTAACTTTGGTAATATAAAGATTAAAAAAGTTGTAAAAATTTAATACTAGGATGTTTTAGGGAGTGAATGGTATAATTAAATTATTAATTTTTGGAGCTGGATCAGGTGGTAATAAAGTGACAGATAAACTGGATATAAACAACACCAAGGTTATAGGTTTTATTGATAACGATAAGAATAAGATTGGTAAAAAGATAAATGGTATAGATATACTTATGCCAGAGGATATTACCTCTTGTAATTATGATTTTATAATAATAGCAAGTATATATGAACAGGAAATTTACAGTCAACTAATAGATTTAGGGATATCCAAAAAAAAAATAATCAGTTTATATTATTTAAAACAAAAACAAGGCACTAAGTTTTTTAAAGGAATACTTACAAGGCATAAAATAAAATCAAGTAAATTAAGGTATATTTTAAAAAAAGATGAGTTTTGTGGAATTATAAAAGATTATACCCTTATCAATATTATGATTTGTTCTATTTTGCAAAAAAGATTTTGATTATATAGTTATAGGAGAAAGATAATGGGAAAAACAAAGGTGATTTTTTATTTATATGCATTATGGGGTGGTGGGGCCGAACGAACAATTATTAATATAATTAATAATTTAAGCATAGATAGATATGAAATAGTGTTAGTATTAGAGACAATAAAAATTGATGAGTATTCTTATCTAATAAAGGAACATATAAAAATTCATGTATTAGATTCTACAAACTATCAAGAAAGAATAAAAAATTTGATTAATTGCATTAATAGAGAAAACCCAGATATATTATTTACTACCTTAAATGATAATAATATAATTTTAGCACTGGCAAAACTAATTGGGAGACTTAAAGTACCACTAGTTGTAAGAGAGGCTAATACAAGAAGTGAAAGTGGTACCACTACATTTTTGAATAAATTAGCAACATATTTTTTCTACAACTTTATAGCAGCTAAAGTAGTTGCCTTATCGCAAGGGGTAAGGGATGATTTAATCCAGAACTTTAAGATAAAAAAGAAGAAAATTATATTAATCAATAATCCAATAGAAATTAATTATATTAAGAAGAAAAGCGATGAAATAGTTACCGATTTATCTTTTAGTAAAGGTGAAAAAGTCATTCTTACAGTTGGAAGGCTTGTAGAACAAAAAGATCATGCGACTTTATTGAGGGCCTTTAGAATCGTTGCTAAAGAAGTGGATGTACGGTTGGTAATTCTGGGGAAAGGAAAGTTAGAAAACCAGCTTAAAACACTACTAAAAGAATTGGGAATAGAAAATAAAGTTATTTTTTTAGGTTTTAAAGGAAATCCATATAAATATATGAGTATGGCAGATATATTTGTTTTATCTTCTAGATGGGAAGGGTTTGGACATGTTATTGTTGAAGCTATGACAGTTGGGGTCCCAGTTATTTCTACTGATTGTAAGTCAGGCCCAAAGGAAATTTTAGGAAATAATGAGTATGGGATTTTAGTCCCTGTTGGAGATTATAAAGCGATAGCTAGAGAGGTCCTAGTTTTGCTAAGCGATAAAAAAAGACATAATTACCTAAGAAAAAAAGCATACGAAAGAGTGATAGACTTTAGAGCATCAAAAATAGTAAATCAATATGAAGATTTATTTGATGAAACAATAAAAAGATACTCTAAAAGGAAGTGAGCGATGTGGTAAAAGAAAATGTAATATTATTTGGAGCATCTAAGTTAGGCAGATTAGGTTCTCTTTTATTAGAAGACAAGTATGAGGTTATATATTTTGTGATGATGATGAAGCAAAACATGGAGAATTTTTGGATGGAATAGAAATAATATCTCCTCAAAGGTTACTGTTGGAAGTGAAGGACAAGAGTTATTTAGTAATTACAACAAGCATGTATCATAAAGAAATTAAATTACAGTTAGACGAATTAGGGATAAATAATTATAAAAGGTTTTATGTCGGCAGTTTCAATGCAGATTTAGAGAGGTTCAATAATAAAAAAACATTTAAAACCACTGAATTTGGGTAAACTTATAAAGAATTTTACTGAATTAAAATTAAATAACCAAACATTTTTCCCTAGTGGGTTATCAGCTTTGGATTATTTGTTTTTGAAAGCTCTGGCTATAAAATTTAATGTTAGGACGTATTTAGAAATAGGTTCATTTATAGGTGAGAGTATGGATGATGTTATAGATGTAGTTGATAGAGGAATTAGCATATCTCTATTAGATTTAGAACTGGAGGAATATTTCAAATTAAGAGAAATGAAAAATCTAGCAAGTTATTTTTCAAATAATAAAAAAATAACACAGTACAAAGAAGATTCTAGGAAATTTGATTATTCTAAATTACCTAAGGATATAGATCTTGTTTTTATAGATGGTGATCGTTCATATGAGGGGGTCTTATCTGACACAAAAAACATATCAATGTGCGTTGATATGACAAATACTATTATGGTATGGCATGATTTTAGATATGGTAAAGAAATGTTTAGATATTCAGTTATTGATGGAGTTTTTGACGCTCTAGACACCAAATATCATGATAATATATTTTATGTTGACAATAATTCTAGCGGGATATATATACCAGATAAATATTTGTATAAATTTGATTTTTCTAATAATGATGATATTTTTTATTCTTATGAGAGTACAATAAAAATAAAAACAAACCGTGTGTAATCTTAATACAAAGAAACTGAGTTATAGGATGGGGTGGCAGAGATGATAAAAATAGTTTTATTTGGGGCAGGAACATTAGGAAAAAATGTGCATCAAGCAATAAGGAAAGACTTTGCAAAAGTAGTGGCTTTTGTAGATAATGATGTAAAAAAACATGATACTTATTTACTTGGAATTAAGGTATATGCACCTAATAAATTGAAAACAACAGATTTTGATTATATTTTTATAGCTTCAATGTATGTAGATGAAATATATAATCAGCTTGTAGAACTGGGGATATCAGATGAAAAAATTATAAGTCAAAATACAAACAGAAATATTACGGAGAAGATTTTAATTGAGCTGAATGATGAAGAATTTCTTAAAAAAAGGTTTAGACAGCGGGTAGGAAGAGAATTAAATTTAGAAAATCCAATATATTTTAATGATAAACTTCAGTGGTTAAAATTAAACTGGTATGACCCAGTCGCAACTAAATGTGCAGATAAATATGAAGTGAGAGAAATTATAAAAGAAAAAATAGGAGAAGAATACTTAAATGAACTTTTAGCAGTATATGACTCTGTAGATGAAATAGATATAGATAAATTACCAGATAAATTTGTTTTAAAGGCAAATCACAGTTCAGGACAAAATTTGATTGTAGCTGATAAAAATAAAGTAAATTGGGAAGATGAATTTAAAAACATGAGAAGATGGCTTAAAACAAATTATTACTGGTCAAAGAGAGAATGGGTTTATAAGGATATAAAACCTAGGATAATAGCTGAGAAGTACATAGAAGATTTAGCAACAGGTAAAGAAGATGTTTATAAAATTTTCTATTTCCATGGAAAACCAAAGTTTTTATATGTAGAAAATGATATGAAAATGCTATCGGACTTTTATGATATTAATTGGAATAAGTTAAATGTTACTCAACATTATAAAAGTAGTAAAACTATTAGGGAAAAACCTAAAGATATTGATATGTGTTTCGAATTAGGAAGGAAACTGGCAGAAGCATTTCCGCATGCAAGGATAGATTTTTATATTATAAAAGGGAGGATTTTATTTAGCGAAGTCACTTTTTTTAACTGGAGTGGTCTGTCAAAATTTAATCCTGAGGAATATGATGAACTATTTGGAAGTTATTTAGATTTAACTACAATAATTGATAAAAGATATACACCAAAGATATGTAAAGGAGAATCAAATTGAAAATATTTACCACAGGCGTAGCAGGTTTCATAGGCTTTCACCTATCAAATCAACTGCTATCAAAATCACATCAAATATTAGGAATAGACAGCATAAACGACTACTATGACACTAATCTAAAAGAAGATAGACTAAGCATACTAAAACAAAACCATAACTTTATATTCAATAAAGTAGATTTAAAGGATAAGAAATCTATAGACAATATATTTAAAGAATACAAACCAGACTATGTAATCAACCTAGCAGCTCAGGCAGGGGTTAGATATTCCATAGAAAACCCATATGCCTATGTAGATTCAAATCTAATAGGGTTTATGAATATACTAGAAGCATGTAGAAGTCATCCAGTAAAACATTTACTATACGCTTCATCATCCTCAGTATACGGAGGAAATAAAATAGCACCATTTTCAATAAATCACAATGTAGACCATCCAGTAAGTCTATATGCAGCAACAAAGAAGGCCAATGAATTAATGGCACATACCTACAGCCACCTTTATGGAATACCAACAACAGGACTAAGGTTTTTTACAGTCTATGGCCCCTGGGGAAGACCAGATATGGCATACTATTCATTTACAAAAGATATATTATCGGGAAAATCCATAAAAGTATTTAACCATGGGAACATGGAAAGAGACTTTACATATATAGACGACATAGTAGAAGGAATAGTAAAACTAATAGACAAAATACCAGAAGGAGATAAAAGCTGGGATGAATCTAAAGACTCAATATCTACAAGCTTTGCACCATATAAGATATACAACATAGGAAACAACAATCCAGTAAAACTAATGAGATTTATAGATGCCTTAGAAAAGGCCATAGGAAAAGAAGCAGAAAAGATATATATGGACATGCAACCGGGAGACGTAGTTAGGACCTATGCAGATGTATCAGACCTAGAAAGAGACATAGGATTTAGGCCAGCTACATCTATAGAGGAAGGATTACAAAAATTTGTGGATTGGTATATGGAATACTACAAGGTATAAAGAATTTAAATACTTGAATCAAGGGGGCAAAATCGATGAAAATAACAGTAGTAGGAGCAGGATATGTAGGACTGTCAAATGCAGTACTACTAGCACAGCGCAACGAAGTAAAAGTACTAAACAGAAGTCCTGAAAAAGCTCAAATGATAAATAAGGGTAAATCGCCCATATCAGATATAGAAATAGAAGACTACCTAGAAAATAAGAAATTAAACTTAATAGCAACCACAGACAAAGAATTAGCATACAAGGAAGCAGAATATATAGTCATAGCCACACCAACGGACTATGACCC
>JBBAEY010000035.1:0-22154 GCA_041655755.1 Tissierellaceae bacterium | reverse complement strand
CAGGCAGCCCAGATAAATACTTCCTTCCCAGCAACGGTGGAGGAAATAGTAGCAAGCGGACTGTATGGGGGATTGGGTCGCTTCTTTAAGGCTGGAGAAAAGCGAGAAGCAGTAGGCCATGCCCTGGCCTTGGTAGGCATGGACCAGTTGTCCCATAGGCTGATAGGGGAGTTATCAGGTGGGCAAAGGCAAAAGGTATTTGTGGCCAAGGCACTTGTCAAAAGGCCGGATATACTCTTCCTAGATGAACCGACAACTGGTATAGATGCCAGTTCACAGCAGGAATTTTACAATATACTGATGGACCTGAATGAGAATCAGGGTATCACCATAGTCATAGTGACCCACGATATAGGAAATATATTTCACAAGGCTGGAAAGATTGGCTGCATCAGGGATAAGGGGGCCTATATCCATGAAACCTTGGATGAGGTCACGGAGGAACACATTGCTGAAACACTGGGATATAGAATTCTCAAGGGAGTAAAAGAGCATAAGCTGGAGGTGGAAGAATGAATATTTTAGCCTATGATTTTATGCAGAGGGCCTTTATAGCTGGGACCATAACCGCCATCTTGGCCTCCACCATGGGTGTATTTGTAGTTCTCAGGCGTATGTCCCTCATAGGAGATAGCCTTTCACATGCGGCCCTGTCAGGGGTGGCTGTAGGGATGTTGTTTGGATTTTATCCATTTTATGGGGCCCTGATATTTTCAGCTTTGGCAGCATTTCTCATAGAGATTATCCGCAAGGCCTTTGACAAGTATGCAGAGGTGGCCCTGGCCGTTGTCATGTCGGGGGGCATGGGTCTTGCTGTAGTCCTAATTAGCTTGGGCAAGTCCTTCAATGCAGACCTCTTGTCCTATTTATTTGGTAGCCTAGTAGCAGTCACTTCTACAGATGTATGGCTAATCTCTGGCCTAGGACTCATAATTATAGTATCCATCATATTTTTGTCCAAGGAGCTATTTGCCATCAGCTTTGATGAGGAGTCTGCAAGGGTATCGGGTATAGAGGTAAATAAAATAAATACTTATTTTACCTTGATGACAGCCATAGCAGTGGCCCTGGCCGTTAGGGTAGTGGGTACCCTATTGGTATCAGCCCTCATGGTAATACCTGCAGCTATTAGCCTCCAAACTGCCAAGAGTTTCAGGTCGACCTTTGTTATAGCAGTGACAGTATCGGTTTTTTCGGTTATTTCAGGACTATATACTTCCTTTGTATTTGATTTGGCACCGGGAGGCACTATAGTACTCATAGCCTCGTCGATTCTCATGCTTGTCATTGGCGTCAAGAGACTAGGGCAATCTTAGGAAAAAGGAAAGAACAGGTGAATACAATGGAAGTGGATAAAATACTGAAGTCGGGGCAGTTGAAGATTACGCCGCAAAGGCAGGCAATACTAAGGGTGCTAAGCACTTCAGATTCTTTTATAAATGCCCAAATGCTCTTTACCAGGGTTTTGGAGATTTTACCCGGCACCAATTTTTCAACAGTGTATAGAAATTTAGATACCCTAGTATCTAAGGGGATTCTGTGTCGTATCCCTAGGGACAATGGAGGGGACCTCTACAAGATACGCAGGGAAGAGGGCCATCATCACCATGTAATTTGCAAGGGATGCGGAGCTACGATTATAATAGAATTTTGCCCCATGGAGGCCATCAGGGAAAAATTGGAGGGTCTAGGCTTTACTCCTACAGACCACAGATTTGAAATATATGGATATTGTGATAAATGCAGGGAAGGAAGGCAAGACAAAAATATATAGTATTGACCACCTATTTATTGTGTATTATAGTGGATATAGGGGTGACGAAAATGAAATATATAAAAACATTATTACTAGTGGGGCTAATACTTTTAATAGGCTCTAGTATATCCATGGCATCGTCAAATTTGGAAATTATCTTGGATGGGGAAAATGTAACTAACCTGGCTACCCCCATAATCAAGGAGGGAAGGACCCTGGTTCCAATTAGATCTATATTGGAAAAGATGGGTGCTAAGGTAGACTGGTACGGAGACACTAAGACCATAAAAGTATCTAAAGACAAGAAAATAGTGACATTAAAGCTAGACAGCCTTCTGGTCAAATATCAGGACGAAGGAGAAGTCTATGCCCTGTCAGATGTGGCACCAGTTCTAGTAGGAGACAAGACCTATGCACCCTTGAGATTGATTACAAACGCCATAGGCGTAGATATCCAATGGGATGGTCCTACAAATACTGTGAAAATCGATTCACAGGCCAAGTCGGTTTTTAACGGTTTTTTTGAGGCCGAGATATTGAACATAGAAGATGGACAAACTATCAAAGGTAGTAGGATTTTGGAATTAAGTGTATCAGAGGAAACGGCTAGAAGGGGAGCAGAAATTAAATACATGCTTTTGGATCCAGATAGGGCAGAGGGCAAGGTAATCGCAAGGGGAACTGATGTCAGGGGACAATACAATTGGATACCCTATGTCAGCGACCATGGAAAAAAAGCCTTGGTGGCAGCTATTTACGATGGCGAGGGCAACTTCATATCCGGAGATGCCAAGATGGTAAATGTCAGTATACTACCTGAAGTGAAGCTTACTGGATTAAGCGAGGTAGTCAGGGAAGATGCAGCCATAGGAGTGGAGCTAAACTTTGTACCGATTTATGTACAGTACGAGATTAGTCACTTGGACAAGGACAAGACTATTACCACAGGAGAATTAGATCCTTGGGGCAGCTACAAGTGGGCTCCCATGGTGGACGACAATGGACAATATAAAATAAGGGCCATAGCCTATGATGAGAACAAAAAGGCATATTTCAGTGAAATAAAGGAAGTAAAATTGGAGATGCCCTATATCTTTGGACTTTCAGGAGTCAAAGAGGGAATGACCATAGATAAGCCGGTTACTTTATTGGCTACTAGAAATTTCAACGTATTGGATACGGAATACTTAATTAGGTATCCTGGATTCGGAGAAGAGAGAAGCCTTAGTAAACAGGGATACGGCAGCTATAAATGGTTTCCAGGGCCTGAGGACAAAATGGAAGTTGAGGTGTTTGCTAGGGTAACAAATACTAGGGGTATAGTTCATCAAACTAAGGGAATTCCTGTGCTATTACCCGGCAGACCCATTATATTGTTAGAGGGACTAGGTCCCAATCAGGTCATCACTTCAGAAGTTGGGATAAGGTCCTTGAGCAATTTTGGATTAGAAGAGGTCCAGTATATACTGACCAACCCTGCCAAAGGAAGCAAAAAGCTACTGGCTACTTCAGATCCTAGGGAAGGCTACGTATTCAAGCCCACAAGGGAGTATTTAGAATACACCCACATAAAAGCAGTGGGTCAATACCAGGGAAAAACAATCGAGAGTGAAGAAATACCCATCAAGATATATTTAGATAAGCTCTACGGACCAAAACCCATAGTGGAGAAGAATAAATTCATGGGGGTGGTATCTGTCTTGGCAAAAAGGTCCTGGGAGGATACGGGAATGTCGGCAGCCCTGCAAACAGCCCAGGCCATATTAGAAACAGGCTGGGGTCAGTCGGTACCCGTGGACAAATATACAGGTAAATTCTCCAACAACCTATTTGGCATCAAGGGCAAGGGTACAGCAGGCTCTGTAACCTCCAATACATGGGAAGAGTACAATGGCACTACTTTTAGAATAGATGCAGATTTTAGGGCCTATAAGAATATAGAAGAATCTTGGTTAAATCACAAGGAGCTACTGCTTGAGGCGGAAAGATACGGCATATTCAGAGATGTGATGTACGACAGTAGCATGGGGGCCTGGGCCTTAAAGAGGGCAGGATATGCTACAGACTCCCAATACCCCCTGAAGCTGATGAATATTATAGACCTATACAAGCTAGATGAATTAGACAAGGTAGGTATTTAGCTTTTAGGTAAATATCTGAAGGAAAATTAGAGGACCCACTGACAAGCAATGGGTCCTCCATTTGGTGCGGATACAAACTAGGAATCGCTAGATAAATATCTAACTATCCATATGGCCTATTTGTTGGTAAACTCCTCAAAGCTCTCTAGGGCTTTGCAACTGTAGGCAACTGCAGGGCCACCTCCCATAAACATGGCAACTGCCATGGTATCAAGTACTTCTTCCCTAGTGACGCCCAGGTTGATTAAGCTGTCCATATGACTAGTGATACAGGGCTCGCATTTGATGATGATTGAAATACCCAGTGCTATTAGTTCTTTAGTCTTTGTATCTAGAGCCCTATTTGATAAGGCTGCATTGTGAAGTGTCATAAATCCATTCATTTCTTTTGCCAGTTCCTCTGTTAGCTGTAACATACCCTTGTTGACATTTTCAAGACATTCCTGGTAATTTAACATATGAACCCCTCCTTAAGACTTTATAAGTAATTAGGTTACCTCACCTTCTTGTTAATATTATATCAAACATAAGAGAAAAATACAATTGAATTTGTAAAGTATTTTTACATTGTTTAAAGTTTAGTTTTGTGGACCAAACCATGGAATGAAAAATTAAAATTTTTTTCATATTGGGATATATTTTGGGTATTAGTAAGTAGAGTAGAGGAAATAAATAGAAAGATAAGGTGATTATATGCTTCTATTTGATATGATATCTCCAATTTATGGCCTGTTCTTTAGGTCACAGGAGGATTTTTATGGGGAGGTACTGGAAAAGGTATCAGGAGAAATAGATTTTAACCCTCAGGATAGTGTCTTGGATATAGGCTGCGGAACAGGGGCCTTATGCAAGGCCTTTTATCATAGGGGACTTATGCCGACGGGCGTAGACCCATCTAAGGGCATGCTGAGCCAGGCTAAGAAAAAGCTAAGGGGCCTGCCAATAGAATTAATCCATATAGACAGTGGGCAGAGTCTGCCATTTCCTGATAAGTCCTTTGATATTGTCATAGCCTCCTATGTAGCCCATGGAATTAGCGGGGATGAGCGTATGGGACTGTACAGGGAGATGGAGAGATTGGCAAGGAAACTGGTAATAATACACGACTACAACGAAAATCGAGCACTCTTGACCAGCCTAGTGGAATGGCTTGAAAATGGCGATTATTTTAACTTTATCAAGGTGGCCAAGGAGGAAATGAGAGAAGTATTTAAGAATGTAAGCCAAATAGATGTGGGGGCAAGGGCAGCCTGGTATATATGTAGATGCACAAAATAAGATTTATGGGAGGGGAATATGTCAGATTATTTATATTCTAGTTTTATTGAGGATAAGAGGATTAGTATAAGGGGTATCCCAGCCATTCTTTTAAGGCAAAGAGATTCAGAGGCTAAACTGGCCACAGTGATCTTCTATCACGGCTGGAGTTCAAACAAGGAATCGCAGAGGATAAGGGGGTTGATTTTGGCTGCCATGGGATTTCAGGTTCTCATACCAGATGCTATTTACCACGGGGAGAGAGATTCCATAAACCACAATACAGCCGCCGGTCAATATTTTTGGGAGGTAATCTTTAAGAGCATGGAGGAGGCGGATTTTTTAATAGATGAAATTGTGGATAAATACGATGGAGATCCAAATAATATCTCAATTATGGGACACTCCATGGGAGGATTCACTGTGGCAGGTATATTTGCACACAATCAGAGGCTAAAGGCAGCAGTAGCTTTAAATGGAGCTTTTGCATGGCATCATGCCAATGAAATACTCAAGGCTCAAATGGAAATCTTAATGACGGAAGAATTAAGGTCAGTAGAGGGCAAACTCATGGGTATGGATCCCATGAAGCATCTAGCTTCCCTAATTGACAGGCCTATACTCATGCTAAATGGGGCTAGTGACACAGTGGTATCCCCCGAGAGCCAAAAACTATTTTTCAAGGAAATAAGGCCTCTATATGGGGACAAGGGAAGGATAAAACTAATAGAATATCCAAACCTAGGTCATTTCGTAACCACAAATATGATGGAGGACAGCATAAGATGGTTGAAAGAGCATTTGGGCTAGGTATATTACAATTACTTAATCTTAAGGGGAAGGGTGAAAAAAATGAGAAAGGCTAGATTGTCGACAGTTTTTACATTATTTGGGATTATACTTGGAGCACTTTTAATATTTTATTCTTTTTCAGTTAGTACAAAATATACAAAGGAAAAGCTGATAGAACAGACTACCAGTAGGCTCACTATTACAGTAGAAGCCCATCAAAACCGCATTAACAAAATATTGGAATATGGTGAGAAACAGCTACTGGAGGTGGAGGCAGGGGTAAAAATAATAGGTTTAGATGACAAGGAAGGATTAGGCCACTATTTGACAGAGAGGGTAAATGAAAACAAGGATTACTTTACCCTCTTTGTGACAGATGCCAACGGTCAAGGGGCAGTGGTATCGAATGTTGGCTGGATACCAGAGGACAAGAACTATGAGAAAGACTGGTATAAGGGAGCCATGGCCAGGGACAACTTTCACTATTCTCAAGTCTATGCGGACCAAATAACGGGAGAAAACGTCATTACGCTGTCAAGACCCATAAAGGAAGATGGAAAAATAATAGGGGTAATTGGGCTGGACTTTAGTCTAAATGCCATAACGGAAGTAATGAAGGAAATAGAGGAAAACTATGAAGGATACGGCATGCTATTGACCCCTAGCTATGAAGTGCTATACCACCCTAACAAGGACTATATGCCAAGGGATAACAAACTGACTAGGCTTGAGGACACCATAGACTATGGAATATTAATACAGGCGGATGCAATATCCTCAGCGACACAGACAGGGCCAATAGAAGTAACTACTAGGGAGAAGTTAATAGATGGGGTCTATAAACTTGAAGCTGAAGAGGCCAACAACGGCTGGCTACCCCAATTGGAGTTGGTCATATCAAATAATAGGATTAGTAAAATCCAATACAGGGAAATAGCCACTGAAGCCAGTGAAGGAGTAGCAATTGGAGATGTGAAATCCCTGGATAATTACCCTGCCCAAAGATCTATAGAATTAGCAGAGGAACTGTCAGATTTAATTTTGGAAAACCAAGGGATAGAGGGGGTAGATATAGATGCACTAACAGGGGCAACAGGGACTAGAACAAGTCTTGTCAGCCTCTATAGCAAGGCTAGAAATCAGGCAGCAGAAATCATGGTGGAATCAAATCTAGGAGATGAAGCTGTCCCTAGCCAAGAGGTAGACGCAGTATCACAGGCTACAGTAGCCATAGTACAGGGACAGGACGAGGTAGAAAAACTAATGACCGTCGAGAAGGTGGATAAGCTAAACTGGAAGTTAATTATATTGTTGGACAAATACCATGCAGAACAAGCAGTTAGGGATCTGAGGGACAAGTTCTTGTTGGTGGCCCTAATTTCGATTGTAGTCATAGTATTAGTGTCGCTGACTATATCCAAGCTAGTAACGGCACCGTTGACAGAGGCAGTAGCGATAGTGAGCAAGGTATCTAATATGGACTTTACCCATAGGTATGTAAATATTGAGGAAATGTATCCCTTGGGAATGACCAATGAGGTAAGGCGTATCCTAGAGGCTACCTTTGAACTTAGGAGTAAATTGAAGGACACAGTAAGGGGATTGGCGGATACTGCCACAAACCTGAATAAGAAATCTACGGAGTTAGACAACTTATCTAGGGAGCTACTTACCTCAATGGAAGAGGTAGATCAAGTATCCCATGGAATAGCAGAAGGAGCTGTATCACAGTCAGAATCATTGACTGATGGAAAAGACATGCTTGACAATTTGGCTGATAAGATAACTGAGTTGACCGTCATATCCGAGGAGAGCGAGGAGTCTATCCAAACAACCTTGGGAACAAGCGAGCAGGGGAAAGACGTGGTACAATCACTGGAAAAGGACGTACATGGAGTCATAGAAAGTTTTAACAGTTTATCAGATTCTATAGCAGATTTAAATACAAAGACCCTGAACATAACTAGTATAGTAGAGACTATCCAATTGATTGCCAACCAAACCAACCTACTTGCCTTAAATGCCAATATAGAAGCTGCCAGAGCTGGAGAAGCAGGAAGGGGATTTGCAGTAGTAGCTGAAGAAGTTAGGAAACTGGCAGAACAAACATCAGATGCTACCTATGAAATTGAGCAAATTGTAGAAGATATAACGGGAGTAATGCCAGAGATACAAGAACAGATGGACAAGAACCAAGACAATATGAACAAGGCGGTAGATGCAACTAAATCTACAACTAATGCCTTTGAAGAAATACAGCTGGCAATAAATACCGTGTCAGATAAGCTGAAGGGATTGGTAGAAGTAGTAGATGTAGTCATTAAGAGCAAGGAGCAAACAAATGAAGCCATCAACAGCGTATTGGATATAGTCCAGCAATCAGCTGCAGGTGCCGAAGAACTGGCTGCAACTGTCACCTCACAGGTAGAGTTTACCTCTCAGGTGGGAAACACAGCAGGAGAGATGAACGACATTGCATCTAATCTTCAGGACACTGTAAATCAATTTAAACTAAAGTAAAGAAAACAAGTGGGCCATGCAGTAATCAGGCCCACTTCTAAGTGTTTTGTCGGAGTTAAAAGGCTATTTATTTCACTAGGAACTTTTCCATATCACTGGCAGGCATCGGCTTGGCAAGGTAATATCCCTGGGCAATATCGCAGTGATTTTCCCTTAGGAAATCGAGTTGTTCCTTTGTCTCCACGCCCTCGGCTATGACCCTTAAACCTAGCATGTGGGCCAGTTCTATAATATATATTATTATATCATTTTCCTTATGGGACCTTCCTATGCCATTAATGAATTGCCTGTCTATTTTTATCACATCAATAGGCAACTCCCTTAGGTATGTCAGGGACGAGTAGCCCGTCCCAAAATCATCCAGTGACAGGCTGATATTTAACTTTTTTAGCTCTTCAAGGACTTCAATGGAGTGTCCAAAGTCCGACATTAGGGCTGTTTCCGTCAGTTCAATTTCTATTCCAAAATCCTCTACCTGATTTTCCTCCATGATTTTTTTTGTCCCTTGGACCAATTCGTTAAAAGACAACATCTTTCCAGAAAGATTTATGGAAACCTTAAGGGACCTGTAGCCTTTTTTCTTCCACTCCAATTTTTGCCTACAGGCAGTTTCAAATACCCACTTGCTAATGGGGTCAATATATCCAATTTTCTCTGCAAAGGGAATAAACTCCATGGGTGGTATAAAACCCTTTTGGGGTCGATACCAACGGATTAGGGCTTCTGCACCGATTAGCTCTCCTGATTTGATATGGACCTGAGGCTGATAATAGAGTTGAAACTCTTGATTTTGCAGGGCTGTCCTCAGCTCTGAGTCCATCTCTAGGAGTTTTTTGGTTCTATCCTGCATATCTTGAGTAAATAGCAGACACCTGTCTTTACCCTCTTCCTTTGCATAGGACAGGGCAGTATCTGCGTTTTGCAGCAAGGCTAGGAAGTTGTCTCCGTGGTCGGGGAATATGGTTATTCCCACGCTGATGGTTATATAAAAGCTATGATTGTTCAAGACCCATGGTACCCTAATAAAGTCAAGATTGCTCCTGATTTTCTCCAAAACATGGTTCTTGTCTATATCCACTAGAAGTACTCCAAATTCATCTCCACCTAGGCGGGCCACCAGATGGGGAGGTTTGATATTGGCCAATACGGTCTTTGCAATGTGTATGATTAATTTATCCCCTATTTCATGGCCCATGATTTCATTTATATTTCTAAAGTCGTCCACATCTATATAGAGAAAACCCAACTCTATAGATTCCCTCTTTGCCCTTTCTATCAATTCAGCTCCTTTTTCCTTCATCCACTCTAGGTTAGGTAACTTGGTTAACTGGTCATAGTAGGCCAATTCGTATAGCTTTTGTTCCATTAGTTTTTGTTCAGTTATATCTGTATGGGAGCCCGCAATGCGAACAGCTAGTCCATTTTTATCCCATAGGGCCTTGCCACTACTTGATATCCAGCGGTATTGCCCCCATTTTGTACGGATTCTATAGTGATTGGAGTAATAGCCCTGTCCCGATTCCAAATATTGATCCAAATGTTCAAAGGCTGCTTCCACATCATCTGGATGCATCAATCCCCTCCATTCTTCAATGGTATGTTTCAATTCTCCCTCTCTATATCCAAAGGTGTCCTTGTTTGCCAGTGAGAAAAAGTAGACCTTGTCCACTAAATCCCAGTCCCAAATGCCGTCATGGGCACCGTCTACTATCATTTCATACCTCTTATTGCTCAAGAGCAATTTGCCCTCACTTATTTCCAATTCGGTGTATTGGTCTTTTAGGGCTCCTTCCATAGCTATTAGCTCTTCGTGTGAGGCTACCAATTCCTCATAGGTGTCGTAGATTTTATTCATGGCAACTTCAAAGAGCTTCATCCTCTTTAATATGATTATGTAAAAGATTATTGCAGTTACTGCAACGTAAAGCCAACCCTTATAAAGCTGAATAGTTTTATAAGTTTCTGGATCTTTTACAAAAAAGCCAAGGATTTTATCGGATAGGGAAATCCAGATGATGCCTGCGGATAAGTATAGAAAAATTATTTTCAGTGTTTCCTTTAGGGGATTGGTTTTTTGACGGGCTCTTAGATAATCTTCGATCTGTACCTGTATATGATTCATGTTGTGTTGAAACCAGTTTATATCTTTTTTATTTGTCATTGGTTGCACCACCTTTATTTAGAATTCCTGGAGAATTTTAGTATATTATACCATAAATCGACATTTTTTCTATACTTCATCCTATTTATGTATAGGTTTTTCTAATAAATTTCAATAAAAGGGACTCTGGTATCAGGGGGCTTTATCACAATCTTAACAATCTACTGCTAATATTATGTGAATTGATAGAATATTAGTAAGTTTTAGGTAAAACTTTAGAGGGGTAAATAATATGGAAAGTTTTATCAATGTATTAGCCTGTGGAAACATCATACTCTGGGGCAGTAGGGTATAAAAGCAAAGGCTGAAAGGCTGTATTTTACTCATGTTAGATGTTTCACAATTTTTAAAAAAGCTTGAAAATTGAAAATTCTTCTGTTAGAATAATAATTAATAATGGCTAGATTAGTGCTTTTAAGGTAGAAAAGGGGGAGAAATTATGTTTCTGAGTCAAATCGTCAACGATTATGGTAAGATGTATTCGCCTTATATAAGGGGACAAGTGAATGATTTACCCATGACACAAATTGCCCTATACAAAATGTCAGGAGATATTGAAAAGGTTAAAAACCACACAGACTTATTTTTGGAAAATGTTTCATTTGAACCTTTGAAAAGTGATTTTCCCAAGGTAGAATCTATTGAAGAATGTCTTGGTAGAAAAGAATTATACGGGTCCTGCCTGAAATTAATGGAGAGTAAGATAGAGAGTGAGGGGGTAGACCAGGTACTTCATTATGTACTCAACACCTATACCCTTGGGCTATCATCTGACTTATTTCACACCATTATACGGGTGGCCTATGCAATGGAAGGTTACAAGACAGAGGAAGAATTAAAGGATGAGCTTGCAAGGTCTCTAGCCTATTACCTAACCAGTTATAGTGAAGGGAAGTCTTTTACTCGGGAAATAAGCGGTCTAGATACCTTTTCAGAGATGACTAGAATTGTGGAGAATCCATATATAGATGGGATTAGACGCTCCAATATTCCCTTTAGTCAGAAGCTCAACAGCTTTTATAGCGATAGGGAATTTACCCAAAGGGGATTTGTAATAGGTGGAAATGAAGAAGACAAGGTAAGGTTTTTATTAAACTTTGTCCTACCTGCCTTTACCAATTCCAATGACAATGTAATTCTACACAGTATTACTGCAATTCACGCTGTCGTAGCCCTGAAAGGTTATTTTGATGACTTTAACAAGGCACTGGATATATTGACATCATCTATCATCACCCACCTAATGACTGTGGAAAAGCTTGATTTCACCAATAGGGACAGGACATTGGTTGATTTTTCATGGAGAAATATTATCTGCATGGGAATGGAGTCACCAGATCTGCATACGATTAAGTTCACCTATAGTTGCAGTGAGCTAGGCAAACAATACGAAATGGTTGGGCTCAAGAAGGCAGTAAAGAAAAGAATATTTCAATAAATAAGGATGGTTTTCCATCCTTTTTATTTTTCTAGCTTATTCCCTTGTATAATTGGACTAATTATTATAGTATAATATAAAACAGTATAGAGGTGGGACATGGAAGCTTTAAAGAAAAGGATATTAACAGATGGTTCAATCGAAGAGGGAAATGTAATCAAGGTTGACAATTTTTTAAATCACCAAATAGATATAGATTTACTAAATGACATAGGCAGGGAATTTAAAGAAAGATTTGCATCGGAAAAAATAGACAAGATACTGACCATTGAGGCATCGGGTATAGCCATAGCAGTCATTGCTGCCCAGTACTTTAATGTACCTGTTGTCTTTGCCAAAAAGACAGAATCAAAAAACCTAGATGCTGAAACCTATGAGAGCAATGTCTACTCCTATACCAGAGACAAGACCTATACAATCAGGGTTTCAAAGAAGTATTTGAGGGAGAATGAAAACATACTTGTCATAGACGATTTTCTGGCAAATGGAAAGGCTGTAGAAGGTTTAATCGATATAATAGGCAAGGCCAGTTGCAATTTAGTTGGCATTGGCATAGTAATCGAAAAAGGATTTCAAAAGGGCGGAGACAGCATTAGGGAAAAAGGCATTAAATTAGAATCTTTGGCAATTGTAGAGAGAATTGAAAAGAACAAGCTAGTATTTAGATAAAAGGTGCTTCCAGAAAACTGGAAGCACCTTTTTATCTTATCCTAAGCTGATGGTAGACCTTTTTTCCTTTTTTAATCATCAACTTATGGTCCCTGAAGTCATCTAGGGTTACTAGTTTATCTACGCTTTTGACCTTTTTCTCATCTAGGGATATACCACCCTGCTCTACAAGTCTTCTACCCTCACTATTGGATTTAGTAAGTCCCAAGTCCCTCAACAAATCTAGGATTCCTATGCCCTTTTCAAATATTTCTTTTTCCATATGGCTGTAGGGTATAGAACCTTCCTCAGCTGCCCCAGCAAATAAGGCCTTAGATGCAGCTTCTGCCTTTTTAGCCTCTTCTTCTCCATGGATTAGTCTTGTCACTTCAAAGGCCAATACTTCTTTTGACTTGTTGATTTCTGAGCCTTTCAGACTGCCCAGTCTCCTAACCTCTTCCATGGGCAGGAATGTCAGAAGTGCTAGGAATTTTTCAACATCTCTGTCATCGGTATTTCTTAGGTATTGGTATAGCTCATATGGGCTAGTTTTTTCTGCATCTAACCACACGGTGCCTGCCTCTGTCTTGCCCATCTTTGTACCTGCTGCTGTGGTTAAAAGCTTAAAGGTCATGGCATATACCTTGTCTTGCTCTAGCTTTCTGATGAGTTCATACCCCCCTAGGATATTGGACCATTGGTCGCTACCTCCCATTTGGAGTTTACAGCCATAGGTTCTGTAAAGGTGCAAATAGTCATAGGACTGCATCAATATATAGCTAAATTCAAAAAATGTGAGTCCCTGTTCCAGACGGTTTTTATAGCTGTCCAATGTAAGCATCCTATTGACGGAGAAGTGAACCCCAATCTCTCTCATGAAGTTGACGAAGTTCAAGTCTAGGAGCCAGTTGGCATTGTTGTCCATTATAGCCTTTCCATCGCTAAAGTCCAGAAATTTGGCAAACTGGGCCTTAAACTTCTCTGCATTGTGATCGATGATTTCCCTAGTCATTATCTTTCTCATATCGGATTTGCCTGAGGGGTCACCAATCATCGTAGTGCCGCCGCCTAGTAGGGCTATTGGGATATGGCCATGCTGCTGCATGTGCATCATAACCATTATTTGAAGCAGATGCCCCAGGGTCAGACTATCTGCTGTGGCGTCGAAGCCGATATAGAATGTCACAGGCTCAGAGCCAAAGAGCTCTCTTAATTCTTCCTCATAGGTTACCTGGTCGATATAGCCCCTCTCTTTCAATACATCAAATACATTGCTCATTATATCCCTCCATTTTATTTATTTCAGTAATAAAAAAGGGGTCCTCTCACCGTAAAGGACGAGAGAAAACCCGTGGTACCACCTTAATTCGCATAAAGCCTCAACCATTTAACCCATGGTATGGGGGAAAGCTCCAAGCTTGTAAGGCCCTTCACAGCTTCCTTTATTTTTTATATTATATTAATATATAGCTACTGAATTGTCAAGGAAAAAAATAAGCAACCCTATTTTTAGGGCTGCTATTTTTGAATCAAGTATTACTCAACTGCCAATTCCAAGCTATTTTCCCATAGACCGTGGATATTGCAATAGGAAACGGCATATAGGGTACCTGACTTAGCAGGCTTAAACTTCAATGCAACACTTGGCTCCGTAAGTAAATCGGATTCGCCATGGGCTGTAAAATTAAAGTTCCCAATCTCTATAGGGAATTTATGGCCTTCTGGCTGAAAGTAAACCTTCATCCAAGATATATAGTGTTCAAATGTATTTGGATGCGGTATTTCATCGCCAATGGATACCTTAACATCTACTAAATCACCAAGTTTTACCTTCTCTGGTGCATCGATTACAGGAACGTGTTTTTCGCCTTTCCAATCCCCACTTTGATATAGACTTCCTAATGATTTCATTTAAATCCCTCCAAATTTATATTGTTTCCATTCACATTCATATATACCCATATAGACAAAAAAATAATCACCATTATTATTAACTAAATACCAAAGATATGGAGTATAATAGACTTAGCAAAACTTTGAGGTGAGAATATGATTGATTTAATAGCAACTGCTACCTTTGGCCTAGAGGCAGTAGTGAAGAGGGAATTAGAAAACTTAGGATACAGTGATTTAAAGGTAGAAAATGGAAGAGTGACTTTTGGCGGCACAGAAAAGGATATAGCAAAAACCAATCTTTGGCTTAGAACAGCAGATAGGGTCCTTCTAAAGATGGGGGAGTTCGAGGCTCTGACCTTCGATGAACTATTTGAGAAAACCAAGGCCCTTCCATGGGATGAATGGATACCAGAGGATGGCAATTTTCTTGTAGAAGGAAAGTCTGTAAATTCCAAATTATATAGTATTTCAGATAGTCAAAGAATAGTAGAAAAAGCCATAGTTGAAAAGTTAAAAACAAAATATGATACTAACTGGTTTGAAAAAACAGGTGCAAAATACACCATAGAAGTATCCATATTAAAGGATATAGCCACACTTACAATAGATACCTCAGGTGAGGGCCTGCACAAAAGGGGCTATAGAGATAGGCAGGGGGATGCTCCTATTAAGGAGACTCTGGCAGCAGCCATGATACTTTTAAGCTACTGGAATAAGGACAGGGTCTTATTTGATCCATTTTGTGGGTCTGGTACTATACCAATAGAGGCTGCCATGATAGGAAAAAACATGGCTCCTGGAATAGAAAGAAAGTTTGCAGCAGAGAACTGGCCAAGGGTAAAGAAGGAATATTGGACAGAGGCTAGAAGGGATGCCCTAAAGGCTATGGAAACGGAAAACAAACTTCATATATTGGGATGTGACATAGATAGAAAGGCAATCCTGAGGGCTAGAGACAATGCAGCAAATTTTGGGCTGGAAGACGATATTGCATTTTTTATCAAGGACTTTCGGGAGGCAGATTTAAATAACGAGTATGGAGTTGTCGTTACCAATCCCCCCTATGGGGAAAGGATTGGGGAGAGAGCTGAGGTTGAAGAATTATATCGGGGTCTGGGTAGCAAATTTGAGGAATTAGACACCTGGTCGGTATATGTGATTAGCTCCCATGAGGATTTTGAAAAGCTATATGGAAAAAAGGCCAGCAGAAAGAGGAAACTCTACAATGGAAGGATTAAGGTCGACTACTATCAATACTATGGACCTAGGCCTCCAAGGAAGGACTAGGTCAGCAAATAAAGGAGGAAGTGAGATGAAGATTTATACCAAAACAGGAGACAAGGGAACTACCAGTTTATTTGACAACAAAAGGGTGTCCAAGGACCATATCAGGGTAGAAAGCTATGGGACTATTGACGAGTTAAATTCATTCATGGGCCTGGCAAAGAACTATACAGAAGACCAGGAGATGTATGACATAATAGAGAATATACAGAATAAGCTATTTACTGTTGGGGCCTATCTGGCTACAGAGGATCAAACAAAGATAAGATACAGCATAGGGGACGAGGATATTGAAGACCTAGAGCATATAATAGATTCATATACGGAGAAGACAGGTGAATTTGGAGGATTTATTGTGCCAGGTTCAGGTAAGAAATCTGCCTATCTCCATGTGGCTAGAACCATTTGCAGGAGAGCAGAGAGGAAAATTATCAGCCTGTCTAAAGATGTAGAAATTAATCCCCTAGTGATTAAATATGTAAACAGGTTATCTGATTGCCTATATGCCCTAGCCAGGTATTCCGAAGAGGAGGAGGTAAAGGTAGAATATTAAAACTTTATATATTAAAGTAGTAAATTGGAAATATATGTAGAAATAATTTCATAAATGATATAGAATGAATATAGACAATCTTTAAATTTGATAAATAAATATATGATTTGGGTGATAAGGCATGCTAAAAAAAGAAGACCTAAGTATGGTGAAAAAAAGAATAGAAGAATACGGTATGCTAAATTATCATGTGCTGGAAGGAATGGCAGATTGGGTCAGGGTCATAGATGGCGAAGGTACCATTATATATGCCAATAGGGTAATGAAAGAGGACCTAGGATATAATATCTTGGGTATGAAATGCTACAAGGCCCATGGCAAGGATTCTCCCTGTGGTTTTTGCATTACAGAGAGGAGTATAAATACTGGTGAAGTCATCCAAAAGGAAGAAATAATCAACGGCAGGTATTTTTCAGTTAAATCTTCTCCTGTAACTAACTCGGAAGGCAAGGTATTTGCTGCAGTGGAGGTTTTTCGTGATGTTACAAGGGAGAGAAAGCTAGAACTGGAATTAATAGATAAGAATAAAAAGATGAGCAAGGACCTGGGCTTTGCCAAGAAAATTCAGGAAAAGATATTGCCAAGCAAAGAGGTCATAGGCAATGTTTCAATAGATTATATTTATAAACCATCTGAAATGCTTAGTGGTGACATGTTTGACGCCTACCATATTGACGAAGACCATATAGGAGTCTATATAGCAGATGTATCTGGACACGGTGTGTCGGCATCTATGATGACTATGTTTATCAGGCAAACCATGAGGTCGATTAAGGACAATATACTTAGCCCATCAGATGCCCTGGCAGAGCTATACAGTAGATTCATAGCATTAAACCTTGAAGTGGATAAATATTTCACCATATTTTATGGGGTATTCAATATGAAAACCTACGAATTTCGGTTTTCCAATGCAGGCCACAATTGTATTCCCATTAAATACAATAAAGGCGGTATGGAAATGCTAGAGATAAAGGGCTATCCCATGGCCTCCTTGTTCAACGAGATGTACTATAACGAAGGAAATATCCAGCTTAAGAAATGCGACAAGATACTATTCTATACTGATGGCATCACGGAGGCCAAGGACAAAGAGGGAAAGGAATTCGGTTTAGAAAGTGTAATTGACATGGTGACAAATCACAAGGACAACATTTTACAGGAAATAGAGGAAAAGATAATCGCCTATAGCTGGGGAGAGCAGCACGACGATTTTGCCATAGTCCTAATGGAAGTAATCAAATAATGAACTGAATAGTAGTTACTATTCAGTTTTTTTCGTGGAAGATATTGCTTTTCCTAGACCTAATATGTTTCCTAGATAGATAAGATTTGATTTATATGGTAAAGCTTGGTACAATATTAACAAATCTAGCATCAAGCTAAAATATTGGAAGGAGGTTTTGTTTTGGAGTTTAAAAATTTATTATTTGAAAGGGAAGGCAGGATTGGAATACTAAAAATCAACAGACCTGAGGCCTTAAATGCCCTGAATTCTGTAGTCTTAGATGAACTAGACCTGGCAATAGACATGGTCAAGGAAGATGAGGATACACACGTGCTCATTATCACAGGTGAGGGAAGAGCCTTTGTTGCCGGAGCGGACATAGGTGAAATGAAGGACATGACCCCCATAGAGGCTAGGGCATTTGCCGAAAAGGGCATGGGTATCTTTAGGAAGATAGAGCTGATGGAAAAACCTGTAATCGCCGCCGTCAACGGTTTTGCATTAGGTGGAGGTTGCGAACTTTCCATGTGTGCGGATATTAGAATTGCCTCCGAAAAGGCAAAGTTTGGCCAGCCAGAAGTAGGACTGGGCATCACGCCAGGATTTGCTGGCACCCAGAGGTTGACGAGATTGGTCGGACCCGGCAGGGCAAAGGAATTGATATTTACCTGTGATATAATCGATGGGAATGAGGCCTACAGGATTGGGCTAGCAAATAAAGTAGTAGCTGCAGACAAACTGATGGATGCGGCTATGGACATGGCCGGAAAGATGGTAGAGAAATCTCAATTGGCCCTTAGATTTGCAAAGACTGCCATCAATAGGGGAATGGAAGCAGACCTAGATACTGGGATGTCCATTGAAAAGGAACTCTTTGCCCTATGTTTTGCCACTGAAGATCAGAAGGAAGGAATGTTGGCTTTTTTAGAAAAACGCCAAGCTGACTATAAATTAAAATAATTTGGAGGTGCAATATGAAGAAAATTGGAGTGCTAGGTAGGGGAACCATGGCGGGAGGAATTGTTCAAATATTTGCTGCCAAGGACTTTGAAGTAACCATGTGGGTTAGATCTATAGATGAAGATAAGCCCAGGGCTAGTGTCAAGTCCATTGAAAAGGGTTTGACTAGGTTGGTAGAAAAAGAGAGAATAAGCAAGGAAGATATGGACAGGACCCTGAGCAATATTTCTATTACCACATCCTATGAAGACCTGAAGGACTGCGATTTAGTAATAGAGGCCATATCAGAGGATATGGAGCTGAAGAAAGAGATATTTGGTAGTCTAGACCAGCTATGCAAGGAAGAAACGATTTTAGCTACAAATACATCTTCACTATCTATTACTGAAATAGCAAATATGACCAAAAGGCCTGATAGGGTAATTGGAATGCACTTTTTCAACCCTGTTCCCCTAATGAAACTGGTTGAGGTCATAAAGGGAATTGCTACATCAGAGGAAACAAAAAATACTATTATCCAGCTTTCTAAAGACCTAGGCAAGAGCCCTGTAGAAGTAGAGGAAGCACCAGGATTTGTAGTCAACAGGATACTAATCCCAATGATTAACGAAGCCATTGGCATTTTAGCTGATGGAGTGGCATCGGCTGTAGATATAGACGAAGCTATGAAACTGGGAGCAAACCATCCCATGGGACCCTTGGCCCTGGCCGACCTAGTGGGATTAGATGTCTGCCTTGCCATTATGGAAGTATTATATGATGAATTTGGAGACAGCAAGTATAGGCCCCACCCATATCTGAGAAAGATGGTAAGAGGCGGGCTACTGGGAAGAAAAACTAAAAAAGGTTTTTTTGAATATTAAAGCCAAATCCCCTCGTCAATCGAGGGGATTTTTATGTGAATTCTTTTAAAATTTCTAATTTTGGTTACAATAATGGAGAAAGATTTTCTTGTGAAGGGTGGAATACTATGAAAACTTTTTCCAAGGTATTTGCCTTATCCTTTTTTTGTTTTTTACTTGCCCTATATATTGGTTCATCTTCCTATATCAAAGAAAAGGACATAAGGCTTGAGAGCAATGTCGGACAAAGTGGAAAGAAGGAAATAGAAAAGATAATTATTGACAAGATTGAGCTGAAACCAAAGGAAATTGAAGAGTACACAAATATAAAAGAGGCACTAGAAAAAAGCAATAGGATAAATTTTTTGTTTATGGGGTTGGAGGATACTAGGACAGATACCATAATCTTTGCATCCTTCTGCCCCGACAGCAAAAATGTCAGGCTAATAAACATACCCAGGGATACCTATATCCACAGAAAGGGCTATGACGGTGCAGAGCAAAGGAAGATAAATAGTGTATACGGAGAACATGGAGCCCTTGGGGTAAAAAAGACTGTATCCTATATATTAGGGGAGATTCCAATCCACCATGTGGTCACCTTGGACTATGAAGGTGTAGTAAAGATTGTGGATGGCTTAGGAGGAGTGGAGATAGACGTTCCATTTCACATGAAATATAAGGACCCCACTGCCAAGCCTCCTCTAAACATAGATATAGTAGCAGGTAAGCAGCTATTAGACGGGAAGAAGTCCCTAGAGTTTATCAGATATAGAAAGGGAACGGGCAACAAGGGTGGCTATATAGATGGGGATTTGGGAAGAATTAAGGCACAACAGGAGTTTATTAAATCCTTTATTGATAAGGCATCGGAAAATTTAATTACTGTAGTTACTAAGGGATTTCCACACCTTAAGACAGATATGAGCTTATTCACATCTCTGTCCTATGGAAGGAAGGCTCTAGGCATGGGCATAGACGACTTTAGAATTGAAACCCTTCCCGGAAAGGCAGAATTCAAAAAAATAGGTAGAAAGGTCTTATCCTACTACATCTACGATAAGGAAAAGATAAGTAGGGTATTAGAGGAGATATACAATGTAAAAGGTCCTAATCAATGATTGATTAGGACTGATTTTTTATCGCTATACTGCGGCCTTTTTCTTATGACCCTCTATAATTGCATCTCCTATTAGGTAGACATTTCCTGCCCCCATGGTCAGTATAATGTCATCCTCTTTTACACTGTCCAATAGATAGTGTTCAATTTCCTCAAAGTTTTGGAGGTAAATAGCATCTGCACCATTGTCAAATATTGCATTTACAAGGTCCTTTGAGTGGACTATACCATTGTCTTTTTCCCGGGCAGCGTATATATCGGTGATAATTACCTTATTTGCCGCCCCAAAAGAAGCCGCAAAACTATTTAGTAGAAGTTTTGTTCTAGTATAGGTATGGGGTTGGAATACACAGAATATATTACCCTCTGTAGAGTTCCTTAGGGCACTTAGGGTGGCCTTTATTTCAGTTGGATGATGGGCATAGTCGTCTATTATCTTGGCTCCATTGTAGTATCCCTTTAGCTCCAGCCTCCTATGGACCCCCCTATATTGGGAGATTTTTTCCAATATATCTTCCATTGGAATACCGTAGATATGTGCTGCTGCAATACTTGCCAAAGAATTATATACATTATGTGCACCCATGACAGATAGGTTTACCTTGTAGGATTCCCCCCCCTTAATCTTCAGGGTATAGATGGGATAACCCTCCTTAGAAAAGCTGATATTTTCAGCCTTATAATCGGAATCTTCCTTTAGGGAAAAGGTAAATATCTTGGCTTCTGTATTGTCTATTACCCTCTTATGGCCCTTGTCATCCTTGTTGATAATTAAATAACTGTTCTTATCTAGGTTTTTACCATAGTCCGTAAAGGTATCTTGGATATGGTCTATTCCCTTGAAATAATCTAGATGATCTTCATCAATATTGAGAATAATTGCCATGCTGGGGAAGTACTTAAGTATATTTCCCTTGTACTCGCAGGCCTCTGTAAGGATAAACTCCCTTGAGCCTAGTTTTACATTGCCGCCTATCTCATCTAGTTCACCACCTAGAAGAATGGTAGGATTTAGGACGGAATGATTTAATATGGTTGACAACATGCTGGTTGTAGTTGTCTTACCGTGGGTACCAGATACTGCAATGGAATTGGTATAATTCTTCATCAGGGCACCTAGGAATGTAGCCCTATCTATTACAGGTATGCCCATATTGATGGCCTTTGTAAATTCTTCATTATCCATTGAAATGGCATCTGTGTAGATAACTAAATCGGCATGGTCAATATTGTCCTCGCTATGTCCTATGTAAATGTGAGCACCTAATTTTTTTAGTCTTTCGATAATAAGGCTATCCTTCGCATCTGAACCAGTTACAGTATATCCTTCAGAAATAAGTATCTCTGCTAAGGCACTCATGGATATGCCGCCTATTCCAATAAAATGAACTCTAGAATACATGTGTTTACTCATGTGAAATTCGAACATAAATTTTCCTCCTAAAAAAGTCCTTTGTCATATTATTACCATCTTCTATATTAATATTATTCTATTCCAATAGGATTAATTTGTCACTGATAGATTATATCACATTAAAAGGAAAAATAAAATAAATTT
>JBBAEY010000034.1:0-22303 GCA_041655755.1 Tissierellaceae bacterium | reverse complement strand
ATCGGTTGGATAGCTGCAGTTTTAATTTATCAAGTGGGTAGTCTTTTAGGTTTTTAAGAGAGGTGGTTTTATGCTAAAGAAGGTATTGTACGAGATAAGCAAGTCCAGATTGTATTCCCCTTCTTCCATAGCAAAAAAGTTGAATATTTCTGAAGCCCTTGTAGAAGATATCATAGGTCAATTAATTCGTATGGGCTATGTTTCCCAAGATGATACCTCTCCTACATGCGATAGCAAATGCAGTAGCTGTGCCTACGCCTCGGTGTGCAACACAGTTACCATCAAAACCCTTAGCATTACTCCTAAGGGAAGAGCTTTATTGGAAAGAGAAGCTTCCGTGGTATAAAATCCATGGAAGTTTTTTACTTGCAAAATCAAGTGGCAAAAGGGATTTTTTGTATTTTATATTCTTATGTGATATGATGATATTGAGCTGTACACTCATTAAACTGATCTATTTTATATGCAATAAAATATTTCTATGTATATTATGGCGAGTCTATAATATGCATTTTCATTTAGTTAATGACTATGGAAGCTTCTGTAGTCATTTCTTGTTCAACTGATAAAATTATACAGAATCAAGAAAGGATTCGGTGATAGTAAAATGAAGATTGGCGTATTTTGGAGAAAATTTAGAAATGTAGAATTTCAGAAAAAGCTTACTCCTGACAATGTTTATGACGACGCATATGGAGAAGCCTACCAGCATTATGCAGCAATAAAAGAGGCAGGTTACAATTCAGTATTAATTGAGTGGAAAAAGGATCCTAGGGAAACCTACAAGGCTCTGGTAAAGGAAAAGGTTGCCTTAATTTTCAATGCCTCTAGTACAAAGGAAATAGCTTTTTTAGAGGCCTTTAATATACCTTATGTGGGGTCTGGATTAGATTTGGTGGCAACTAATAAGAGGGTAAGAAAAAACATTATATCTTATTATAAGTTGCCAACTGCAAAATTTGTAGTGGCAAATAGTCCAGATAGTATTCCAAAGATTGATATGAAATACCCCTTGTTTGTCAAACCCATTAGTGGCAGGGGAAGTGCTGGTATAGACGAGGAAAATGTAATATACAGCTATGAGCAATTGCCAAAGGTAGTAGAAAAAATCACGGATATAATAGGGCAGCCGGCACTTATCGAAGAATTTATAAAAGGCAGGGAATTAACTGTTGGGATTATAGGATATGATAATCCAGAAGTGCTGCCATTATTAGAAATTCAATACAATTCCTCTTTGACTAATACTTATGAGCATAAGATGTTTGACAATGAGATCATTAAATGTCCAATGGAACTTCCCATCGATGTAGAAGATAAGATCAAGGAAGTGGCCTTGAAGGCCTATAAGGTTCTGGGGGTAAAAGATTATGGTAGAATAGATATGATTTTAAGTGAGGACAATATACCCTATTTCTTGGAACTAAATACCTATGCAGGGCTTACCATGTCCAGCCAAGAAGGAGAAGGAGATGTACACCACGGCTATATGGGCTATATGGCAGAGGCATTAGGCTATAGTAGGGGTGAATTTATAGGCAAGATAGTCAAAAGTGCTATTGATAGATATAATTTACAGGGCATTGAGATGATTCCGACCAATGTCTCGTAGATTACTATACTATTAAATAATTATTGTATAAAAGCTTCCAACCCTTGTACTGGTATATACTGTCTATTTAAATAAATATTTATGTTTTTTCATATTTCTGTGTTTAAAATAGTTTTTTTGGGTATATTATTAATAAATATATCACCAAGTGTTTTAGCTCAATACTTGACTAAAGTCTGCTGGTGGTATATAATAAGTACAGATAGAACTTTAATTATTCCAACCTAATTGTTGTATGTATCAAATATCAGTATAGTATTGGAGTTAGGCAAGAATAACAGAAGTCTATGAAAATTGAATTAAAGTATTAAGCTAGATGCAGGGGTTTTAGCTGCATATGATCCAAATTTAATGTTGGAGTCAGAAGAAGTGTAAAGAAACTTCCTCTAAGACAGAGTAAGGTAGTGCAAAGTAAATTTCATGAGTACCCTAGTCGTATAGTAATATCAGATTTAAAGATTAGTAAATTTAAGCAGTTGGGAGTGTTGCAAAGCATTGAATTTAACAGAAGCAAGTTTTACAGGTTGGAGTAATTGCAAAAAGTTCTATTTAAAATGATGGGTGATTTCTAGAAGATTAGAAATTACCCATCTATATTTTTTGCTCCCTTTGTTGTATTTTTCTCATCTTAAGTCTATAATTGTATTAACTATATGACAAAGGAGATTACAAATGATTAGTTTAGACTGGAAGGATAATAAGAACCTTACCATGCTGGCAGACTTTTACGAATTTACCATGGCCAATGGCTACCTAGAGAATGGAATGGGAGAGCAGATTGCATATTTTGATATGTTCTTCAGGACCATTCCCGACGGCGGGGGTTTTGCCATTATGGCTGGAGTAGAACAACTAATTGAGTATCTGAAGAATTTGAAATTTGACGAGGAAGATATAGCCTATTTCGAGTCTAAGAATATGTTTGGACAAAAGTTCCTAGACTATCTTAAAAACTTTGAATTCCAATGCGATGTTTGGGCTATTCCAGAGGGAACACCCATATTTCCCCAAGAGCCCATAGTAGTAGTCAGGGGGCCAGTGGTCCAGGCTCAGCTCATAGAGACTATGGTATTATTGACTATTAATCATCAATCCTTGATTGCAACAAAGGCCAATAGAATAGTAAGGGCTGCGGGTGGCAGAACCATAATGGAGTTTGGCTCAAGGAGGGCACAGGGCTATGAAGGTGCTATTTTGGGGGCAAGGGCTGCCTATATTGGTGGCTGCATTGGAACAGCCAATACCATAGTGGACAGGGACTTCGATATTCCAGCCCTAGGGACCATGGCCCATAGCTGGGTCCAGATGTTTCCCACTGAATTAGATGCCTTTAGGGCCTATGCTAGGATATATCCCGACAATTGTACCCTCCTTGTGGATACCTACAATACCTTAAAAGAAGGTATACCCAATGCCATTAGGGTATTTGACGAGGAGATTGTCCCCCGAGGATTTAGGCCGAAGGGCATAAGGATAGACAGCGGAGATATTGCCTATCTATCTAAGGAATGCAGGAGGATGTTAGATGAAGCTGGCTATGAGGATTGTAGTATCATAGCGTCCAGCTCCTTAGATGAATATGTAATCAGGGACTTGCTGCTACAAGGGGCACAAATTGACTCCTTTGGTGTCGGTGAAAGACTGATAACTGCCAAGTCTCAGCCGGTCTTTGGCGGCGTCTACAAATTGACTACAATAGAAGAAGACGGCAAGTTAGTTCCCAAGATTAAGGTCAGTGAAAATGTGGGGAAAATCACCACTCCCGGCTTCAAACAGGTCTATAGAATCTTTGACAAAAACAGTCACAAGGCCATTGCCGATGTAATTACCCTCCACGACGAGTTAATTGATGAGACTAGGCCCTATGAAATATTCCACCCCATCTATACTTGGAAGAGGAAGACCTTAAATAACTTCTATGTCAGAAAGCTATTGGTCAAGATATTTGAAGACGGCCAGTCCATCTACCAAGGCCCTAATATCCATGAGATAAGAAATTACTGCAAGGAGCAGTTAAATCTCATGTGGGATGAGGTAAAGAGGTTTGACAGGCCCCATAGGTATTTTGTAGACCTGTCTCAAAAGCTGTGGGATATAAAGGATCAGCTCTTAAAAGAGCATAAGTAAAGGATGCACCTTCTGGTGCACCCTTTTTTTATGACTCTAGTCCTCTCTCAAAGGCCCTTATATTTACTTCATGTACCTTTTCAGGTAGGAATTTCTTTATCTTGCTGACCCAGTCTATATTTTCCAGGCCAAGGGCCTTGACTGTAAGACCCAGCATGACAATATTTTGTGACCTTGGCTCTCCCAGCTCCTCTGCTATAGACCCAGCATTGATGGATATGACATTCTTTACCTTGGAATTTAACTCCTCCATTATACCCTGTGGATATTTTTCTAGTCCTGCCAAGACTGGTAGAGGCCATATCTCCACGTCATTCACTATTAGGGTCCCATTCCTATTTAGGTTGGCTAGGTATCTTGTAGCCTCTAGTTTCTCAAAGGATACCAGTACATCAGCCTCCCCTATATTTATTGTGGGAGAATAGACCTTTTCCCCAAACCTTATTTGAGTTGTTACGCTACCACCCCTCTGGGACATACCGTGTATTTCTGACATCTTTACGTCATAGCCTTCCTCTAAAAGTCCTTCTGATAAGATCTTAGATACTAAAATGGTTCCTTGTCCCCCTACTCCTACTAGCAACAAAGATTTTTCCATTTATTTCACCTCTTTCCCAAAGAAATCTATAGCATCGAATGGACATACCTGCATACATACCTGACATCCATTACACTCATTTATATCAATACTTACTACATTATCCTTCATGGATATGGCTGGACAACCTATTCTTAGACATGTCTTACACTGGGTACACTTGTCCTGATCTATTTGACAGTAGAGCCCTTCTCTTTCCTTTTGTACTTCCTTTATCAAGGCACAAGGTTGTTTGGTAATGATGACAAATGGCCCTGTGGCCTCCATAGCATCCTTGACTGCACTTATGTTTTCATCCATTATATAGGGGTCAATTACTCTGATATTCTCATCCTTGACGCCTATGGCCCTGACCAAGCCTTCAATATCGACTTCGGGAGCCTCTATACCCTTGATATCCCTTCCTGTGCCTGGATTGTCCTGATGGCCTGTCATGGCTGTAATCCTATTGTCCAATATGATTATGACCATGTCGCTCCTATTGTAGACTGCATTGACCAGGCCTGTCATGCCAGAGTGGAAGAAGGTTGAGTCTCCTACTACACCAAAGACCTTTTTATTCCTATCTGCCAGCTTGTGTACCTTGTCAAAGCCTATGCCCGCTGTAATACCTGCTCCCATACAAATTACAGTATCGCCCATTCCAAGAGGTGCCATGGCTCCCAGGGAATAGCAGCCTATATCCGAAGTGACTACTATCCTATTCTTGTATCTAGTCATTGCATAAAAAATCCCCCTATGAGGACAACCTGCACACAGGGCTGGTGGCCTTGAGGCTATTTCCAATTCCAATTCGTATGGCTCTTCAATTTTCTCTCCCGATATGGATGATCTGATTATCTGAGGGTTGAGCTCTCCGCATACAGGGAATATTTCCTTTCCTATACATTCAATTCCCATGGCCTTAATGAATTGCTCCATATAGGGCTCGTTTTCTTCTATTACATATAGCTTGTCCACTCCCTCGGCAAACTCCTTGATTAGTTTGTCTGGCAGCGGCCAGCTAAAGCCTATCTTTAAGTAAGATGCACTATCCCCAAATACTTCCTTTGAATGTAGGTAGCTTGCACCATTGGTAATGACTCCGATTTTCCTGTCATTCCATTCTATCCTGTTTAGGGGACCATTGTTGGAGTAATCCCTTAGCCCAGGTATTCTCTCGGTCTCCATCTCTATGTGTTTCACCCTTGAGTGGGCAGGTACCATGATATATTTTTTAATGTCCTTTACATATTCCTTTATTCCTACTTCTTCCCTCTCTCCTATTTCCACTGGGCCCTTGCTGTGGCATACCCTTGTGGTTACCCTAAATAGTACTGGAGTGTCATAGGTTTCGGATATTCTAAAGGCTTCCTTTATAAAGTCCTTGCTTTCCTGGCTATCAGATGGCTCTACCATGGCTACCTTTGCATGGGGTGCAACCAGCCTATTGTCCTGCTCATTCTGTGAGCTGTGCATGCCGGGCTCATCTGCTGTGATAATTACTAGACCTCCGTTTACTCCTTCATAGGCTATGGTATATAAAGGGTCTGCTGCAACATTTAATCCCACGTGCTTCATGGCAACTATGGATCTAGCCCCTGCAATGGAAGAACCTGCAGCCACCTCTAGGGCTACCTTCTCATTTACTGACCACTCTGAATATATTTCGTCGTATTTTGAAATGTTTTCTAGTATTTCTGTACTTGGAGTTCCCGGATAGGCAGCAGCTACCAGAACTCCTGCTTCAAAGGCACCTCTAGCCATGGCTTCGTTGCCTGTTAAAAGCTTTTTCATAAAATCCCTCCTACCTTTAATTAGATATGGTGTAATTATGCCTTGCATTTCTTACCGCTTATATTTTATCACAAATTTCAATATTATGTAATGATATTTACTTATGAATAATATTTCATATATGGAGATTTTTGTATATAGGGGGTCACAATGATTACCGAATTATTGTTTTATAAGGGGATAAAAAAAATTAGGCCATACTGTAAGTAGGACCTAAGTTATTTGTGCTATCTCATCCAAGGAACTGTAGACATCTCCTTCGTCAATGGCGAGAAATCTTATATCTAACTTTTCATCTTCCAAAAGCCTTTTAAACTCCTCCATAAATACTCCCATTTCATTCACATCTCTTAGGCTGTCCCTTACCTTGTCCATATCTGTAATGTCAGATATTTCCCCTCCAAAATCTCCTGAGCAGGTAAAGTTGACCCCACAGCTTGGGCTGCCATCTATGCCTATAACTCCTACTATTTCGTATCCAAAATCCACATAATTCCTCAACTGCTGGACTATGGGTTCTAACATTATCCTGGATTGTTGCCTAAAGAAAGGTGTATGAAACTGGTCTTTCACATGTCCCCATCTTTTTATTCCATATAATATCATTTCTGGGCAGGGCAATTGTATAATTCCTATGGCCTTGTCTGCCAACATATCTATATAATCCCTCAATATACCCCCGTATTGGCTTAGTCCCTCTACCTTTGAATTGGCATTTAAGATACAGTGGCTTAGGACTACTATCTTTTTCTCTCTTTGCAAGTCTTTCCCCCCTTGAGAAAATTAAATCTCTACACATGATTTCTTATCTATCTGCAGGTATATCTCTTGGCCCATGTCAAATGTTTTGCTATCCCTAAACAATATATCTGCATTTAATGAAATATTCCCTATCTTAATGGCATATCTTACAATATTTCCCCTAAATGATATATTATCTATGTAACCCCATAGGCTATATGACTCCCTGTCCTGTTCAAATTTTTCCTCTGACAGTTCAATGGTTTCTGACCTTATGAGGATCTTTGAGGATACGGTTTCATCGCTGCCTGTCAAGTCAGAAAAGTCCCTGCTGTCTATTATATTGTGATTGCCTATGAATTCGGCGGTAAACAAGTCCCTAGGATTCCTATAAATCTCTATGGGACTGCCTGATTGCCTAATTACACCATCTTTCATTAGGTGTATTATATCGGACATAAACATGGCTTCCTCTTGGTCATGGGTCACAAATATAGACGTCATCTTTAGCTCCCTATGGATTTCCTTTATCCGCGATTGTAGGGATCTCCTCAATTTTGCGTCTATTGCATTAAAGGGCTCGTCCAAAAGCAGTACCTTTGGCTCGGTTACAATAGACCGGGCCAGGGCTATCCTCTGTTGTTCTCCTCCTGAAAGCTGATAGGGATACCTTTTTTCATATCCCTTAAGGTCCACTAGCCTTAATGCTTTCTGCACTTGGTCATAAATTATATCCTTATGGACCTTTTTCATCTTCAGTCCAAAGGCTACATTACTGTAGACATCCATATTGGGAAACAGGCTGTACTGCTGAAATATCATGCCAATATTTCTTTCCCTAGGGCTTAGATTGGTAATATCCCTGCCCTGTAAGTGTATTTTCCCACTGGATATTTGCTCTAGTCCAGCCAAGGACCTTAGTAAGGTGCTTTTCCCACAGCCTGAAGAGCCCAGTAGGGTGACAAAATCCCCTCGTTCAATAGAGAGATTAACGTCTTTTAATACATGATTATCCTTATAATATTTCTCTACATTCTCAAAAATTATATAAGACATACTCGTCCCTACTTGCCTATGGATTCAATAGCCTTATTTACATAAGTCATATCAATTATATTTTCATAGCCTATGGTCTCCCCTATCAGGCCCTGGTCTAGGCAGAAGTTTTCAATTGCCCCATATCCTTCTTCTGATATTAAACCATCATTTGACAATGTGCCCTTGAGAATCTTTACAGTCTCAAGGAGATCCCTGCCCTCAAACATTGGTGAAACCAGTTCCGCTAACTCCTCCTCTGTATGTGTTTCCTGCCATTTCATGGCCCTTATGACGGCATTTACAAATTTTTGTATGGTCTCTGGGTTTTTCTCTGCATATTCTTTTGTCACAGTGACCATTTGCGATTCATAAAACTTTGAACCATATAATAGCTCATGGGTTGCAGGATCTGTTGTATCCACCAATACATTGGCATTGATCTTCTTTAACTCATTTATGTGAATTCCATCGAAAAAGGAGCCTGCAATACTACCCTGTTCTAGTGCTACTAAGGCAGCCCCATATTCTAAGTTTATCCATTCCACATCGTTTTCCGACATGCCGGCCTCTTCTAGGATGGAGAGAACAAAGGAATAGGGTGCAGATCCAGGCATACCAGCAAAGATTGCCTTCCCCTTCAGTTCTTTAACATCCTGGATTTCAGTATCGGTTGCAAACAAGTATTGTTTGTTTTTAACCGTTGAAATGATTATTTTTGACTCCAATCCCTCCTCATAAGCCCTAAGCACTGGTTCTGTTGACAACATACAAAACTGAGAGTCACCTGCATGCATTCCTTGGAAGGCTATTGGCCCGTCCTTGAATACTACCCATTCTGTATCTAAACCTTCTTCTTCAAAATATCCAAGCATCTCTGCGGCATAAACTGGAATCCAGGACTCCCCCCTCATTTCGGATATTACAATCTTCGTATTCCCATCTGTTGAGGCTTCCTTTGCACTACAGCCAGCTATACCTAATAAGAGTAATGCGGCTACTACTATAAGCAATAATCTTTTCATTTTTACACCCTCCATTGTGATTTAAATCCTATATTTTTTCCTCATAATTAAAAGATAGCCTTGTAACTGCCCTCCAACGTAAGATATGGGCCTCTAATTTATCTAATACATAATTGAGAACTATGCCTACTATCAACAGTATAAATATACAGGACATTACTCGGGCGATTTTGAAATAAGATGAAGCATAGGCTATCATCCAGCCAAATCCTGCTGACGCCCCCATAAATTCACCTATTATGGCCCCTATTAAGGATGCCCCAACTCCATTTCTTATTCCCGTTATTATCCAGGGCATACTAGAGGGGAGTACAAGGTGATAGAGTGTTTGCAAGGTATTGGCACCAAGTAGGTTTGCCGACTCTACAAGTTTGGGTTCAATATTCTGTATTCCAGCATATGTAGAGAAAAATACATTAAAAAAGACCATCAGCCCCGCCAAAAAAATCTTTGATGTAAGACCAAGTCCAAACCATAATATATATACGGGTGCTAGGGTCAATTGTGGAATACCGTGAATAGCAGTGATAATTGGCATAAATACCCTGCCTAAAAACCGAATTTGTCCAAATAGCAATCCCACCAAAATGCCTACTATGCTTCCATAAAACAGCCCCAAAAAAGCTTCTTTTAGCGTAATTGACGTGTGCTTTAGTAAATCTCCGCTTAATAGGAATTCTCTTAAGTCTAGGGCAATTTCACTGGGATAGCTCGTAAATAAGGGATTATATAGTTTCATCCTTGCAGTTAGCTCCCAAGTGGCAAAGAAGGCAAGGATTAACAATGCCCTTATGATAAATATATTATTGTTTTTCCCATTTGCAATAAGAATCACCTACTTTATAGCTAAATTTAACTATATAATATGTTAATGGCTTTTCATGTGCAAGGCTTATAAAGATAATCAATATGAATTTACCTTTTATAACTTTTTCTAATACTTAAGCCTTATCTTATATAAATTCACCAAGCCCGTTTCATGACTAGGGATCATAAGAAAATCGGCCTCATTAGTTAATGAGACCGACCTTGATTTAATCAATCTTGCTTCCCTCCGTATAGATTGTGCTTGTACCTTCTTCACCAATAGCAGTAAAGCTACCAGAATAATAAACCTTGCCGTTTTCAGACCTAAATATATATTTTTCTGTCGCAGAGCTTTCTTCATCAATTAAAAAAATTGCTGTCCCCGTTGCTTGGTCATATTGGTAAACATCCCCATATTCGTTTATAAGCTGACCTCTTTCATCTTTGCTAAAGCTTACTTCCCCTTCATAGGATTCACCATTATGGGCTGAGGTGATTACAATACTATAGGTTCCCACAATCTCGTCTATGGAAGGCAGGGTAATTGTTACATCCGTGGGAGTGCTAGCCTCCTCGCCTTCTTCCCTGCTAGTTGGCCCTTCGGCGACTTCCTCCTCGGAGTCTAATAACATTTCATCTAGTAAATCCCTTAGCTTTCCTATGGCATCCTCTAACTCCTCCTCTGTATAATAGAACTTTTCCTCTATTTCCTCAATCAAATCCGCTACAGTATTGGGTCCTTTGTCCTCTAGTATTGGCAAACCTGCTTCCTTAAGTTCCTTAGCCACCTGATCTAAATCCTTACCTTCTGTACTAATCTCTGTAGTGGTAAAGTTAGTCCTACCATCACTAGATAGCTTAATCATGCCCCCAAGTATCTTTCCTTCATTGACCAGATTTAGGGCACTTTCTCCAATATAATTGAATTTGCCCAAGGAGTCCATCTGCTTTGAAAGACCAGCACCAATTTTTAATCCTGCCTTGATTGAGTCACCACTAAAGATATTGATCCCTCCAGCAATAGATGCTATGGGCTCCACAGTATCCTTAAAGTCCTTGGCTGCAATCGTAACCTTATTATCTTTACCCAAAATGATACTAGAACCCGTTGCAGCAATATCTACAAGCGTATCTACACCGCCTATCACCAGACCCCCAGCTTCTAATATACCATTTGCTACGCCACCCCCAGCTATTACTCCGCCAATATATAGGCCAGTTTTACAGGCTGTCTTTGTCGCTGCCGCCGCATTTTCATACTGCTGAATAGTGTCTGCTTCATCATTATAGGCCGCACCTTCCAAAATATCTTGTGCCATTTTTAGCTGGGCAAAGGCCCTCTTTGCATCGGTTCCAAGGTCTTCCGAAAGTTGTTTGATTTTTTTACCTGAGGGGTAGGAATCAAATTTTTCACTTAACTCCTTGGCCCATTTCATGGCGGTATTTTCTTCAGCAGCATGGACCACCATATTAAACAGGCCAAAAGTCCTTGACCTAGGTAATATATGGGACACGGTTTTTATCTGGCCAGATCCAGTATCTGCCAAGTCCTGGGCATGGTCTGCTAATTCTGCCGTTTGAAGACTGGCCAGCTCAGAGAGTCGCCATGCCTCCAGTGCCTCGTCTGTCATGGCTCTTAATTCATCTATGCTGCCCTGGCTAATGTCATACTCTATCAGTAGCTCAGTTTTAAGCCTAGCCATGATGTATTGTTGTGTTGCTATGGCAGCTGCCTGTTCTACGACGGCCCTTTCTCTTTCAACTTGCCCTAGGGATAGGGTGGTGTTTTTTTCTGTTTTACTGCCACAGCTAGTAAGGGTGAAAATCATGGTAAAGATTAGAAATAAAGATATGTACCTTTTCATTAGACTTCCTCCATCCTTTATATTTTTGTTCTTACCTTGTAGACCTACCTTTTATATATTTCCTCCATCATAAATTATAGGGGTAAATGCTCAAAATAACATCCAACAAAAGGATGATTAGGCAAAAAAACTCTCACCTTTTAGGGTGAGAGACTAGTTTATTTTGAAAGTACCTTTAGGTTAGAGGACTTACTCGACTTAGCTAATAAAGATATTTACTCCATTTCTTCTATATCTAAAAAACATTTAAGATTAGATGAACTTTGGTATAAAAAACATAATAATAGTAAAGAGGCTTTTGATTATTTAAGGAAGGGGTGCGGACATAATCTTGGACCTATCTAATGACGACAGCTTCTTTATAATATATATATTAAATATGCTTAGATAAGCCATACTTGTTTTGCCACAGGGCTCGTGCCATTTAGTGACAGGGTGGATAGATGCTTTGGTATCAAGGGTTTTAGGAAACTTTATAGGGAATAACTTATGCATTGCTTAGAGTCTTAGATATAATTGTTACAAGCTGTGTATGATAAGGAAGAGTTGAGTAGTTCTTTAGAATATCATAATTATTTGGTTTATTTAAATTAAAATTATTATTAGTTACGCATAAGTAGATAATAATACCACAACTTTAAATTAAACATTTTGAAAAAGGAGGTAGATACTATGAAATCTATATTTTATATATGGCCAATAATAAATTTAATGTTAATCCTGTGTATATTAGGAATAGGAATATATTTAGCCTTTTTAATAATAAAAGCATTAAAAATATATATTAATAAGAACTCTTAGTTTTAAATTAATTCTCTTATTAAGCTATGTAGAAAAGTATAAATTTTTATATAAAAATGTTTATAGAAGAATAAGGAAAACAAAAAAATATATTATAAGAAAATAAGGTGCTTTAACAAAGGAAATAAATGATAGACAAGTTTATATAAGAAGAATTAGGCGTTCATATGAATACGAGGGATATTATACAGAATAATCTAAATAAAGTTTATGCAATGATTAAACTCCAAATAAAAATACAAATTAAATTTTCCAAAACTATTTTAAAATTTTAAATAATAATAAATAATAAAAGGATTGCTATCGTGGTATAATTATGGTACGATAATGCCATGAAAGGAGTTGAAAATTGTGCTACAAATTATTCCAATCAAGGATTTAAAAAACACAGGTGAAATATCGCAAATGTGTAAAGAATCTAGTGAACCTATTTACATTACTAAAAATGGCTATGGTGATATGGTTATTATGAGCATGGAAGTATATAAAGAAAAAATGTTTATACTTGATGTATATGACAAGCTTATGGCTGCTGAAGAAGAGATAAAATCTGGAAAGACCCTTGATGCTGAATCTTCAATAAAAAGCATAAGAGAAAAATATAATGTATAAAATAAATGTATCAGAGCTAGCCCATCATGATTTAGATCGAATTGTATCCTATATCGCAGTTAATCTTTCCAGCCCAATGGCTGCAACAAATTTTCTTGACCAAGTAGAAAAGTGCTATAATCATTTGAAACACACTCCCAATATGTATGCAAAATGTCAAAATAATCGACTTGAAAAAGAAGGCTATCGTAAAATTCCTATAAAGAATTATATAATTGTCTATAAAATTATGGAAGAAGATAAAACTGTAAATATCTTGCGGTTCTTCCACGGAACACAGGATTATTTAAAGTTAATATAAGATAAAAGTAACAATTAATTAGTTCAATAAAACAACAAATCTTAGAGGCTCAGATTAATAATCTGGGTCTTTCTATCCACCGGGGAAAGTGTCATCTAGTGACAGGGTGCAGTAATGCTTTAGTATCAAGGGTTTCAGAGACTTTAATTAAAAATAATTATGCATTGCTTAGAGTCTTAGGTATAATTGTTGTAAGCATATATAAAAAAATTAAGATTTTTAATATTTAATAATTTGTAATTATTTGATTTACTTAAATTAAAATCATTATTAGTTATGCATAGGTTGATAAATGTGTAATAAAAGCAAAGGAGTTGATAATATGTCAATTACGATTAAGCGAAATACTGGTTGGATAGGTATGGCTTTAAAAATACAAATAAAAGTGAACGGTGAAAAAACTGCTAAAGTCAAGGAGCAAGGACATGCAGAAATCAATCTTCCTGGAGATAGAGCATATTTACAAGTAACACAATCTGGCATTAAAAGCAATGAAATTGAGGTAAAAGATGGGGATATAGTAGAAATAACATCAACAAAATTGTATCGAATGAATTTATATTTATTAATAATTACAGTGATAATCTTAAACGTTTTAATTCGGAGTTCAACTTATAGGTCAATTGCAATTATTATTATTTATATTTTAGACATTATTAGTTTATTTTTCATCAATGGATTTCATCTAAAAGTATCTGACAAAAAGTAATAATCTTATACACAATCTATTTAGTAATTTTTAGTTGCAAATCATTTATATTTAGCGATATAAGTTTACATAAAAGTGCTGTGAAACCTTTATATTGAAAGAAGTTGCTATCATTTTGTGCTTTTAAATAAAAATTCTGGAGGCAAAATTATGAATAAAGTATCAAATAATAATATTCTTCTGGATATAAAACAAGTTATGATTGGGGCAAGAAACAATGTTGCAAGCATAGTTAATGTTGAATTACTTAAAGCTTATTGGCAAATAGGAAGAATAATTGTACAAGATGAACAAAATCACCAAGATAGGGCTGATTATGGTAAAGGCTTAATAAAAGAACTCTCAAAAGAATTGACAAAAGAGTTTGGAAGAGGCTTTTCCAGGTCTAATTTGCAAAACATGAGGAACCTTTATTTAGCCTATCCAAAAAGCCAGACACTGTCTGGCAAATTGAGCTGGTCTCATTATTGTGAACTTTTAGGTGTTTCTGATTTAAATAAAAGATCTTTTTACGAAAAAGAAGCTATAAATTCTAAGTGGTCTGTAAGAGAATTAAAAAGGCAAATAAATACATCTCTATTTGAGAGAATCTTATTATCAGAGGGAAAAGCAAATAAGGAAACAGTTCTAAACTTATCTAAGAGAGGAATTGAGCTACTAAGAGCTGAGGATTTATTGAAAGACCCATATGTTTTTGAATTTTTAGGAGTACCAGAAAACAAGCCAATGATGGAAAATGATTTAGAAAAAGCCTTAGTAGACCATATAGAAAAATTTTTATTAGAGCTTGGCAGAGGATTTATGTTTGTTGGAACCCAGAAGAGAGTTACTTTAAATAATACTCACTACTATGTAGATATGGTGTTTTACAATAAAATATTGCGGTCATATATATTAATAGAATTAAAAACAAGTAAATTAATGCCTGAAGCAGTCGGACAACTTAATATGTATTTAAATTACTACCAGTCAGAAATCAATGATGAAATAGATAATCCTCCTATTGGAATAATTCTATGTACCGATAAGGATAATGTAGCTGCAGAATATGCATTAGGGGGTCTTTCAAATCAGATATTTGCTTCTAAATATACACTTTATATTCCAGAGAAGGAAAGATTAATAAAAGAAGTAGAGGCTATTATAGAAGAATGGCATGAAGAACAATAAATTATACAGGCTATTATCTATCCACCGGAGAGCGTGTCATAATAGTGACAGGGTACAAGAATGCTTTAGTAACAAGGGTTTCAGAGACCTTTATTGAAAATATTTATGCATTGTTTTAGGGTAATTAGATTTTTGCATTTAAAATATTGAGTTATGCTGGGACAAAATAAGAGGAAAATTGTAATACTATCTTCTGATCATGTAGGGAAATAATCTTTAAGGAGATATATATATGAATAGGAAAAAAAAGAAACTTAAACTGAAAATAGTCATGGCTTGTATTGTAATTGTATTACTTTTAATTACATATAAAATATTTTCAATATTTGTTGCCCAAGTAGGACTTGCAGAAAGAGCCCTAACTAAATATGCAAATGAAATACTAGACATAGATGAAAAAATCATATGTAAGTACGATTGGTATAACGATAGGTATAATGCTACTAATAACTTGGGATTTGCTTTAGACTATAGAAGACAAAATAAAACAATTCATGATGGAAACCTTAGCCAAAAAGAGAATGAAAAGGCAAGCAAGGCTTATAAAGATTTAGTGATAAATTCAGGTGAAAATCTAGTTTTTCCTATAGATATTACAGTTTGGACAGAAATTAGTGCAAGTAATTATGATATTAAGACCCAGAGGTTATACCTTTTAGGGATTTATAACTCAGAGGATATATCAGAAAAAGATAGCATATCAAGAGCTACAAATATTGTTATGGACACAATTAAGGGCTTGGGAGAAGACTATAATTTCACAGGTATACAAGCAATTTACTTTGACAAAAATGGCATGTTTGAGATTTCTTTTCCTGCTGATTCATTTAAAGCTATTGATACAAAAAAGCTCTTATCTAAGACTAAACAAAAAGGAAAGTCTGAGTATCCTGAGACATATATAAATTGGTTAAAAGAAAATAATTTTTAAAAAAATAATATTTGTTCAGGCTAATATAGAGGAACTAATTTTGCCATCGGGGAACGTGTTATAATAGTGACAGGGTGTATAAATGCTTCAGAAAGAAGGGTCTCAGAGACTTTAATTAAAAATAGTTCATGCATTGCTTAGAGTGATTAGATATAATTGTTGTAAGCAGTGTATGAGAGATAGAATCTGGACTATTTAACAAACCCTAATAATTTGATATAGTTGTAGTAGTAGAACTAGTTAGCTACACATTCTTATTGACAAAAGCATAGGTCATATTAAGTGTCTAGTAATGAAAGTTTTAATATGCATTAGTAGGGACCAGAGTATATGAGAAAATAAATTCAAGAAATAGAATTTTACTATAATTAGCACAATGAGGAGGATGCATATGTATGGGGTAATAGTTTTACTTATTTTTATAGCATTAGGTCTGCACTTGAATCCAAATAGCAAGGATCTTTCGTTAGGTATACAAATTAGACTTATTAGGCTGGTGGTTTGTATCAGTATAGCAATATTTGTACCCGCTGTAGTTCAATATACATTTTGGGATGTATCTAAATATGATCCATTTGTCTTTCGTCCAGCATTCATGTTTGTAATAGGCACGATTTTTGCGTTTGGCCTCCAGTTACTAATTTATGGGAAGTTATCAACGGATTGGGTGGACGATGTTTTGGAAGTTGATAAAAAAGATTAGTGGTTAGAGCATTGGTTAATGAATAGTTGGAGATAAATGTGCAATAAAAAAATATCTATATTTGTAGAGGAGAAAAAAATGATTATACTTGGAATTATAGCAACCATTGTTATTGGCTTGCTAGGTAGCGCTATTGGTTATAAAAGTAATGCTGGTGAATTAGGGCCGGTACTATCGATTGCAACAATGGGTGGATTTATTATGGCGTATATAAAGAAAAATAATACTAAATGATATCATTAGTACTTTGCTTAGTGGGTAGATTAATAATCTAGGTCTTTTCTTGCTACAGGTTCAGGCAAGACCTTAACCTCCATAAAAAGGTTTAGCTTTCCCGGCTTGGGAAAGCTAATTTTTTCTAACGGAGAGAGAGGGATTTGAACCCCCGGCACCTTGCGGTGCAGTAGTTTTCGAGACTACCACCTTCAGCCTCTCGGACATCTCTCCAAATATTTACTTAAATATTATAACATAAAAAAGGGAATATAGTAAGCTATATGACCCTTACTTTTTATATTCCCTTAATTCCTTAAAAAACTTAGATAGTATGTGGCTGCACTCTTCTTCCAATACTCCAAATTCTACCTTTAGCCTGTGGTTGAACTGTGGATGGTTGGTTAGGTCCTCTACTGTGCCCGCACAGCCCCTTTTAGGATCCCTAGCACCTATTACCAGCCTGTCTATTCTTGCATTGACTATGGCCCCTGCACACATGGCACAGGGCTCTAAGGTTACATACATGGTCGACTTACTCAGCCTCCAGGCATCCATGTATTTACTGGCCTCCCTGATGGCTAGGATCTCTGCATGGGCGGTGGGGTCCCTCAGAGACTCCCTTTGGTTATAGCCCCTGCCTACTATTTGTCCATTACATACAATTATAGCACCTACTGGTACTTCGTAGGTGCTATACGCCTTCTCTGCTTCTTTTAATGCTTCCTTCATAAAAAACTCATCCATCTACATCACCTTAACGTTCCCGACACGAATCGAACGTGCGGCCTTTCGCTTAGGAGGCGAACGCTCTATCCTACTGAGCTACGGGAACATAGATTACCTTTATATTCTATAATATTTTCTCCAATATGTCAAATGAAAATATTGTTAAAGTTTATGAATAAATAGGCCGCTCATTAATTTTGGCTCAAACCAGGTTGATTTTGGAGGCATGACCCTCTTGTCATCGCTGATGGCCATGATGTCCTCTATACTGGTGGGATAGAGCAAAAAACCAAGCTCCATATCTTCTTCCAGCCTAGTGGCTACTAGGCCCAGCATGTCCTCTCCTCCCACAAATTCTATCCTACTATCGCCCCTGGGGTCATCTATTCCCAGTATGGGGGATAGGATATTATTTTGCAGTATGGATACATCCAAGGAGGCCACCCTATCTCCTAAATCATAGGAGCCCTCCCTAGCCACTAATCTATATATCTTGTCCCTCAAGGCCATAACTATTTCCCCTGAACTGCTGGGTTCTTCTAGGCTGGCTAACTCACTTATGGAAAAATCTTCGCTTAGTCTGGACATTAATTCCTCCCTTGTATGGCCGTTTAAATCCTTGACTAGCCTATTATAGGGAAGTATCAAGAGTTCATCTGAGGGAAAAACCACGGACATAAAATAGTTAAACTCCTCCTGTCCGCTATAGTCTGGCTTCTCTGCCCTTCTTTTCAGGCCTATTTTGTAGGAGGATTCTGTCCTATGGTGTCCATCTGCTATGTATAGGCTATCCATGGATGCAAAGATTTGTCCTATGCTTTCTATGGTTCCTTCATCGTCTACCAGCCATAGTAACTGCCTTACCCCGTCTTCTGAGACAAAGTCGTAGAGGGCCTCATGGCTTTCAGTCCAGCCTTCTACTAGATCTCCCAACTCCTTATTTCCCTTGTGAAATAGGAATACTGGCTCTGTATGGGCGTCCAAGGCGTCAAAGTGCCTTATCCTATCTATCTCCTTCTCATATCTAGTGAATTCATGTTTTTTTATCCTGCCTTCACCGTAATCGTCTATAGAGATAGTAGTCACTATGCCATTTTGTGCCCTTCCTTTTCTGACCTGCCTGTAGATATATAGTGCTTCTTTTTCTTCTTCTACTAGGTAGCCCTTGTCTACAAAACTGTTAAAATTCTCCCTTGACCTGTCATATACTTCTGCTGAATAGGGGTCTGTTCCCATGGGTGTATCTATCTCCCCCCTGATTATGTGGACAAAGGACAGGGGATTGGAACTGCCCAAATCTACTGCCTCCTCAAAGTCTATGACATCATAGGGTTTGCAGGCCAGCTTGTCCTCTATCCCGGGCCTTGGCCTATATCCTTTAAATGGTCTAATCTTAATCATCTCTTCCTCCTAGATTGCAATTGTCTTTGTCTTCCTGGCATATTCTGTGACTATGCCAACTATTTCCTCTCCTATCCTCTTTTGTGCCTCCACTGTAGCTGCTCCTATGTGGGGACTGCAGGATACTCTGGGGTGATTGCAAAGCTCTAAATTGGGTCCGGGCTCTCTCATAAATACGTCTAGACCTGCCCCTGCCACCTTGCCTTTATTCAGGGATTCTAAGAGTGCCTCCTCATTTATGATTCCTCCCCTAGCAGCATTTATTATAAATACTCCATCCTTCATTAGCCTTAATTCCTCTTCCCCTATGATGGGTTTATCCGTAGCAGGTATGTGAAGGGATATAAAATCTGCCTTTCCCAGAAGCTCTTCCAAGGGCAGGTATCTAAAGCTCTTGTCGATTTTAATGAGTTTATCATAGAATACCACGTCCATTCCCAGGGCCTCTGCCTTCTCCCCTAGGGATCTTCCTATCCTTCCAAATCCAATTATACCGAGGGTCTTGCCGTATATCTCCACTCCCGTGTAGGCTTTTTTATTCCACCTTCCCTCCCTCATGGTTACATTGGATATGTTTATAAATCTGGATATTCCCAGCATATGGCCTAGTACCAGCTCTGCTACAGAATTTGTACTGGAATTAGGTGTATTTCTCACCATTATACCATTATTCTCTGCATAATCCACATCTATATTGTCAAGACCTACCCCTGCCCTTATGATTAGTCCTAGCCTGCCTGTCTTTGCGGACTCAATCAGGCTCCTATCCACCTGGGTAGCTGACCTAATTATCAAGACATCATAGTTGCCTATTAGCTTTTTTAATTCTTCTCCATCATAGTGGTTTGTATCTACTTCTATATTTTTTCTCCTGAATTTTTCTATGGCCTCCATATCTAGGCCGTCATTTGCTAGTATTTTCATGGTTTTACCTCCATTATATTCCTGTTATATGGTCTATATTTTCCAATAGTTCTTCTATTTCCCCTATTTGAGTATCTGCCATATGGGCTATCCTAAAGGTCTTTTCCTTCAGTTCTCCATATCCATTTGATATCATCATGCCCCTCTTGATTAATTCCTCATTTAGTTTTCCTATGTTTATGCCCCTTACATTTTTAATGGCAGTCACTGTCTTGGATAAATGGCCCTCTTGGCCCAATAGCTGATGTTTTTCCCTAGCCCAATTTCTGACTACTTCTGCCATGTCTTCATGTCTTTTAAATCTATTTTCAAGCCCCTCAACTTCCAGGATATATTCAAGCTGGTAGTCCAGAGCAAACATATGTGGTATGGATGGAGTAGAGGGATATTGATAATTCTTCTTTTTTATAAATTCATATAGTTTCAGTAGGTCAAAATAATATCCCCTATTTTTTACATTTCTTGCTCTTTCTATGGCCTTTTCAGAAAAGGTGCACATGGATATTCCCGGCGGCAGGCCCAGACATTTTTGGCTTGAAGTAATGGCTATATCTATATTTAGTTCGTCAATATTCAATTTGTGACCGCCTGCAGAGCTTACCATGTCCACGGCGAATACTATTGACGGATAGGATCTAAGCACCTGGCTTATTTCTTCTATGGGATTTGCGACTCCCGTTGATGTCTCATTGTGGGTAATGCCTACAAAGTCGTATCTTCCCATGGACAGTACCCCATCTATGAAATCTGGATCCATTGCCTCCCCCATGGGGACCTCATACAAGTCTGCACCTATTCCGTTGCTCACTGCCATATCATACCACTTCTTGCCAAATGCCCCTATTGAAAATATGGCTGCCCTGCTGGAGCTACAAGATCTGACGGCCCCTTCCATCAGGCCAGTCCCCGAGGAGGTAGACAGGAGCACTTCTTCCTTGGTCATAAAAATCCTTTGAAGTTTTTTAGATATTGAGCCTTGCAGCTCCGATGCTTCCTTTGTCCTATGGCCTATTTGAGCTCTTGACATCTTATCCAGTATGTCAGCTCTCACATCCACAGGCCCCGGTATAAACAATCTTGTAGTCATATAAATTCCTCCCCATAAAATAAAAAAACCCCCATCCCAAGAAAGGGACGAGAGTACCCGCGTTGCCACCCAAATTAGCAGATTTACCTGCTCACTTAAGACCCTTATCGCAGGCCTACGTCTCGCTTGTTTCGCAAGAAGCTCAGAAATGGATTCACCAGATTATCCGCAAATTCCCACCAACCATTTGCTCTCTGTATGATAATTGCTGGTTACTATTTTTCTTCATCACTTTAGTTATTTCTCTCTATACTATAACAAAGCTCCTCTTTTGTCAAGGGCTTTTTTATGCCCTTTGCCTTGCCCGGGAAAAATACAGGCCCATTATTAAAAATATCACCGCAAATAACAATTGCATCAGTATGTCGCATTTCATTTCCAGTATGGAGGCTACTTCCATCTCATTTATCTTTACAAAGTAATATATAGGGAAGAGCCTAGCAATTGCTAGGACTTTCTCCCCGAGAAATTCCTGTGGGACCATGACACCCGATATAAAGGATACACCCAAAGACAAGACGGTGCTTATGGCTGATATTACAAATCTATTATTAGTTATATTGTTTATTAAAAATACAAGGCAAAGGGCAGCTAGGGAGAATACCATTAAATTAATTGCATATTTTGCAAAATTTACTTCCCCAATGTATTTCCCCTTTAGGACAATGCTTCCCAGTATAAATACTGCAGATATGAATGCCGCCATGGTTAGCTGACCCAAGTACACCTGCCTATTGAATTTTAAAAACTTTATCGAAGATACCTTCCTCCTGTCCTCCACCTGAGCCTCATTAAATTCAATCATTACAAATCCTATTACAGATATATATAGGGCCAAAATAATATAGGATGTAAAGTTGAAATAAAACTTAAACCAAGTATTTACCCTTTCGTTAATGCCATTTTCACTAGCTATTAAATCTACATCTACGCTTTCCCCTAAGGCAGACCCTACCCTTTCTATATCAAATTCCCCATCTTCATAGCTAGCTACTGCAAATGCTAGATACTTATTAATTTGATTCTCCACCTTATGGGATCCAATATTCCTATGATCCTTGTATACCTGTAGCTGAGATTCCCTATTTATGATCTTGCTTTCAAAGTCCTCTGGGATTATAACTACTGCATCTACT
>JBBAEY010000033.1:0-22630 GCA_041655755.1 Tissierellaceae bacterium | reverse complement strand
AGAATCCACGGCTCTATAGGTTATATGTCACCAGTTGAATATAGACTTTTGAAAACTAACAAAATCAATAAAGCATCATAGTAATAAACTTAAGCTGTGTTAAGTAGACTTTTGTCTAAAAAGGATTGCCAGTCCAATATCAATATATACAAGATACCTTTCCTGATACTCCTTTATCAGATTTAAGTTACACCTCTGTTTGGAGAGCATTAAAGGAAATTGATACTACAAATTAATTATTTGACTATGATACGGTAACTTCTCCTAATCCTCGTACTTTTTTGTCCCCCTCCCCTTACACCCCCCACTAGGTGGACATGCCGAAGATTTGTTGTTTCATGGGTTTTAGCCGTCCTTCCCCCTCTTCCCCCCTGCTTACGGAACCTAGTTTATTTTGTCGTCCTGGAAATTAGACTTTTTCCTTATTTCTACTCCAACATGGTGGGTGGGTGGCAGCTCTTGCCTCTCGTAATGTAGTTTCTAATTATACCTTCATTTCTGGAATACTTGACTAATTTTTATTCGAATAAAAATAACAATTGATTAATTTTACTTGAATGGAGGAGTTGTTTTGATTAGAAAAAGAAAAATATATGATGGCTATGAGAACAGGGAAAAGGAACAGAGGATATCTATATTACTCGAGGAATATAATGAATGTAAATTGATTACATTTATAAATCACTATTTCCCTATATCTTTTAATCATTTCCTTGATTATTTTCACTCAATTTATTATACTTTTAGTTGAAGTTGTATTTATAATGTGGTATTATAATTTATTTAGCCAAAACATACTGACAAGGAGGAATACATATGGAAGAAAGAAATATCATAGTTATTCCAGAAGGCAAGATTTGCGATTACATTGATAATAAGTTCAGAAATGATACACCAGAAGAATATGTACGACAAAACATTGAAAAACGGCTTGTTAACGAGCATAAATATCCTCGAGAAAGAATACGTGTTGAATTTTCGCTGAAAGTTGGAAGTAACAGACCTAGAGCGGATTTAGTTATTTTCCCAGAAAATTGTGATAGTTTTACCCAAGAAAATATTAAAATAGTAATTGAATGTAAAAAAGAAACAATTGAACCCAATAACAAAAAGGAAGGTATAGAACAGCTAAAGTCTTATATGTCTGTTTGTCCTAATTGTGAATGGGGAATGTGGACCAATGGAAAACATAAGGATGTTTTTAGAAAAGTCATAAACGATAAGGGTATTATTGAATTTTTGGAGTATAATGACATCCCTTCTGCTAATGGTTCTATAGAAGAAATTGACAAACCTCAAAGAAGTAACCTAAAGAATGCTGTTGAAGATAATCTTTTATTTGTTTTTAAAACTTGTCATAACTATATTCATGTTAATGATGGTTTACAAAAACAACCTGCTTTTTTTGAGTTCCTAAAAGTAATTTTTTGCAAGATAGAAGACGAAAGAAATATTCCGCATCCTCTAACGTTTTATACTACTTCAGCAGAACGTTCTAACCCTGATGGGCAGCTAACTGTCAAGAAAAGAATAGCTCAAATCTTTGAGAGAGTTAAAAAGAAACATGGAAAAATATTTGAAGCTAATGACGAAATCAAACTTCAACCTAGGAGTTTAGCTTATATAGTAAGTGAGTTGCAAAAATATAGCCTTCTTAATACAAATATTGACATAAAAGGAAAGGCATACGAAGAATTAGTTGGAGCTAATCTTCGTGGTGATAGAGGAGAATTTTTTACGCCAAGAAACGTCATGAAAATGACAGTCCAGATGATAAATCCTAAGGAAAATGAAAGAGTCTTAGACTCTTCTTGCGGTACAGGCGGTTTCTTGGTTATGGCTATGAATCATGTTGTTCAGCAATTGGAGGATACGTTGACTAATTCAATTGGAAAGTCAAAGGAAGAATGGAATTATGATGAAATAAAACTATACCAAGAAAAAATATCAGAAATTGCGTCTAGCAACTTTTACGGGTTCGATATTAACCCTGACTTAGTAAAAGCCACAAAGATGAATATGGTAATGAATAATGATGGTAGTGGTAATATTTTAAGAACAGATTCATTACTACCTCCTCATGAATGGTCAGATGAATTTAGAACTAAGTTAGCTGAAGCACTAAAAATTAATAAATCAAATATTAGAAATTCAAAAACTATAGATTTCTTCGACGTTATTGTAACAAACCCACCATTTGGAAGCAAGATTCCAATTAAAGACCCGCATATACTTGAGCAGTATGAGCTTGGTCATATTTGGGAAAATTGTGAAGGTGTATGGAAGAAAACTCCACGATTACAATCATCCGTACCTCCAGAACAATTATTTATCGAAAGATGTCTACAATTTTTGAAGCCTAGCGGAAGAATGGGTATAGTTCTTCCCGATGCAATTTTAGGTTCTCCTAGTTTAGGATATATCCGTCAATGGCTAATACAGAATACCTATATTATTGGAAGTATCGATTTACATGTAGACACATTCCAACCAAGAAATGGTACGCAAACATCAGTATTAATACTTCAGAAAAAAACTGTGGATATTGTTGCGAATGAAGTAAAAACTGGTAAAATGAAAGATTATAATATCTTTATGACAATGGCAGAAAAAATTGGTCATGACAAAAGAGGCACTACCATATTTAAACGAGATAAGTATGGAAATGAGATACTTACTCCTGAAATAAATAATGTGCTTATATTAGACGAAACTGCCGATGGTTCAAAGACAATTAAATCTGACGCAAAAATTAAGGTAATAGATGACCAAACACTTATAATACCTCAAATATTTTCTAAATGGAAAATCCAGGAGGGAATAGTATGGTAGCTCCAGCACTAAGTAAACAACAAGTCACCAATGCTAGCTATATTGATTTGCCTGATGAGGAAATTAAATGGAGTACAGTAAGTTTATCAGAAGTTATCGAAAGACAATATAGGTTAGAGGCAAGTGTTTTCGATATTGAAGGTAAACACGCTCATGAGGTCTTAAAGAATAACAAGTGGGAAACAGTTAATCTACTTGCAGACAATGGACTAGTTAAAGATGCTTTTTATCCAGGCAGATTCAAAAGGATATATATTGAAAAAGACAATGGAATTCCATTTTTTCTTCCATCTCAAATTGTAGAAATAAACCCAAAGGCTACTAAATATATTTCTGAAAAAACTGCTTTTGATATTGATTCATTAAAACTTACTAAGAATACAATGTTATTAACCCGCTCTGGAACTATCGGTAATTGCACAATTGTTACGGACACCTTAGAGGGTAAAATGTTTTCGGATGATATAATTAGGCTCTCCTTTAAGAATGAATATGATTTAGGGTATGTGTACGCATTTTTCAAGACTAAAATTGGAAATACAGTTCTACAGACTAATAATTATGGTTCTGTAGTTTCTCATATAGAACCTGAACATCTACAGAATGTACCAATACCCAATCCACCCCCTATTATTAAACAAGAAGTCCATAGTTTAATAATGGAATCTTTTAAACTTAGAGATGAATCTAATAAATTATTAGATACAGCAGAACAATTGCTAATCAAGGAGTTAAACTTACCTCCTATTGATGAAATAGAAGTAGGGAATTTTGAGAAAAATGCAGAAGTAAACAATTTTAGTGTTAAGCTGAGCAGTCTAGATTATAGGCTAGAAGGTTCCTATCATCTTCCTATTGTCAATGGAATATTAACACATTTTAAAAAGAATGCAAGAGAAGTATTAAAAATTGGTGATTCTAGAATTAGTAAAGAAATAATACTCCCTGGAAGATTTAAAAGGGTATATGTTGAAGAAGGTCAAGGTACTGTATTTTTCGGTGGTAAACAACTATTCGAATTAGACCCTTCAGGGAAAAAAATCTTATCAACGAAAATGCATAAATCTAGAATTTCTAATGAACTATTACTTAGAGAAAATATGATACTAATAACCAGAAGTGGCACTATCGGAAAGGTTGTTTTGACGCCCAAGCACTGGGAAAAATGGGTAATTAATGAACATGTTATAAGAGTAATACCTTCTGATACAAATTTAGCTGGATTTTTATCAGTATTCCTATCAAGTGATTATGGATATGAGTTAATTAAAAGGTTTACTTATGGCTCTGTTGTTGATGAGATTGATGACAACCATGTTTCTCAAATAGAAGTACCCTTACTAAAGAATGAGGAAATCCAAAAAAATATTAATAATCTAGCTCTAGAAGCTAACAAGAATAGATATGAAGCTTATAGCTTGGAGCAAAAAGCAATAAAGATGGTTAATGAGGATATTATCCATGCTGTAAAATAATAAAACATACTACACTTATTTTTCAAGTGTAATATGTTTTATATTCAAAAAACCGCAGTCACTTGTGATAGGGTTCACCTTTCAATATCCTCCAGCTCCTATAGATCTGTTCGAGCAAAATAAGCCTCATCAATTGATGGGGAAAGGTCATCTTGGAGAAGGACAGCCTATAGTTGCTTTTATTAATCACTTGATCTGATAGGCCTAGGGAACCTCCTATGATAAAGGTCATATGATTTGTCCCCTCCCCCATCAATTTATCCATCTTTTCCGACAATTCTACAGAGGAAATTTCTTTCCCCATTATTTCCAGGGAAATAATAAAGGAATTTTGGGGAATCTTGGATATAATCCTTTCCCCTTCCTTCGACTTTACCATGTCCATTTCCCTTGGGTATAGGCTCTCTGGTGCTTTCTCGTCGTCAACTTCCACAATTTTAAGACTACAATACCTAGACAATCTTTTTGAAAATTCCCTTATTCCCTCTTCTATATACTTTTCCTTTATCCTTCCCACTGCAATTATGGTTATATTCATAGGCTTTCTCCCTTTATTCCTCCTGCTTTGTCCTAATCACAAAGAAGAAGTAGTAGTACTTGGATGCTGTTACCAATATTATAAATAACCTCATATAAATGCTTTTGAGGATTATGAGGGGAAAGGCCAGCATAAAGTCCGATATGAACATGAGCTTGAGTTTTCGCCCTAGGGTCATGGACCTATCCCTTATAAAGTCCTCTGCGTAATCCTTGTATAGCTTGGTTGTCCGAAACCACTTGTCAAACCTATGGGAACCCCTCATGAAGAAATAGGATGCCAGTAGGATAAATGGAGTGGTAGGCAGTACTGGTACTGCAATGCCTATTATCCCTACAATCATGGATATAATGCCAAGCAGGATAAAAATTATCTTGACTAGTTTCAATTTTTACCTCCTAGTAAACTTTTGTATATTATACCATCATATCTCCTAATTGGAAGATAAAAAAAGGTTAGATTGACTAACCCTTAATTATTCTATCATATTGTCCCTGAAAAACACTATCATACCATAGCATTCCAGCAATCCCATGAATTGTTCATGAGGTGAACCCTCTAGGGCCTCCATATAGGCATTTTCTTCGTATTTTCTTTCATTTTCCTTGACCTTTTCTTCGAACATCTCCATTACATCTTCCCTTGTTTCTAGGTTTTTAATCAAATCTATGTATCGGTCATACTCCCTTGATATCTCATCCCTAGTAAATTGATCTAAATCTGGATAGAGTCTCATGTATCTTTTTAGCACTTCTTCCTTGTCCCTAATCTTAAACATACTGGTCTCCTCCCTTGTTAAAGTCACTTGCTCTAAAAGCTTTCCCTATATCCAAGCCTTAATTTCATTCAAAAGTTGGAAATTGGTCAGGTCATAGTGCAGCGGTGTAACAGTAATATATCCTTCTCTTATATAGTGCCTATCGGTTCCATCTTCCCTTTGCCCGTCTTTCCTCCCATTTAACTTGATAATGTTTTCCCCGTTTTCTCCATCTTCCATTATATAGTAATCATATATAGGACCTCCAATTTTACAGGTCTTTATTCCCTTTATTTCCTCTGATTCCCTATATGGTACATTAATATTCAGTACGATTCCGGACTCCTTTATTTGCTCTAGGGACTTTTCTAGAATTTCTTTTACACTCCGTGCCGCAATTTCAAATTTAGCCCTACCGGCAATTTCTTCTGCTGAAATTGCTATGGAGGGCAGTTGGTATATATTTGCCTCTATGGCTGCAGACACTGTGCCCGAATATAGTATATCCATGCCTACGTTTAGGCCTATATTTATGCCTGATATAATCATATCCACCTTGTCTCCCGCTAAAACTTCCAAGCCCAACCTTACACAGTCTGCAGGTGTACCGGATACACTATAGGCCTTTGACCTTAGCCCATCTAGCTTTACTTCTCTCACTCTAAGGGGCTGGGTCAATGTAATAGCATGACTCTGTGCCGATTTTTGGTTGTCTGGTGCTATAATAGTGAGCTCATAGTCCTTTTCTAACTCCTTAGCCAATACATATAATCCTTCTGCCTTGATACCGTCGTCATTCACCAATAATAAACGCATGTCTCCTCCTATATTTCAAAATTTTATAAATTTAATTTCTACTGTTTTTTCTTCGCCATTCCTGTTGATTACCAGGCGGGCCTTGTCCCCAACCCTATACCTATATAGTAATTTCCTGAGCTGGGTCATGGATTCAATTTCTTCATTGTCAAGCCTGACTATGACGTCAAGTTTCCTTAGCTTTGCTATCTCCGCTGGGGAACCGGGTAAAATCTCCACGACAACTACTCCCCTGTCAGCCTTGAGCTTTGTTCCATATTGAAGCTGGTACTTGTCAAGCTCTAGGCCTTGAAATCCTATATAGACATTGCTAAAGCTCCCCTCCTTGGCTACTTCCTCTATAATGGGTTTAATCAAGTTTATTGGAATTGCAAAGCCTAGACCCTCTCCAGTCTTAATCTTAGCCGTATTAATTCCTATGACCTCCCCCCTATTATTGAGGAGGGGTCCTCCACTGTTGCCGGGATTTATAGAGGCATCTGTCTGTATTAAATCTTCAATGATATTGTACTGATCTATCTTGATGGATCGATGAAGCCCAGACACTATGCCTGAAGTGACCGATCTTTGAAATTCTAGCCCCAGGGGATTTCCTATGGCTACGGCCAAATCTCCTACCTCCAAGATGTCAGAGTCTCCCAAGCTGGCAGTATGAAGGTTCTTTGCCTCCACCTTGACTATGGCTAGGTCAAGTAATGCGTCGTTCCAAAGTAGGTCCCCCTCCAACTCCTCCCCACCTTCTAATAGGACCCTTATATCCTTTACATTTCCATCCCCTATTACATGGGAGTTAGTCAGTATGTAGCCACTTGGATCAACTATTACACCAGAGCCTACTCCGGGTACATCTCTTACCCAAAAAAGCTCCCTAACCTGCTGGACTGTCGTGATGCCGACTACTGACCCAATGGCCTTCTTTGCCACTGCCGTTACCGCCGACATTTCATCTGTAGGGCTTATATTTATTTCCTGCATTGTTCTGACCTCCTGCCTTACATACATTTCAGGCATTGGAAGTATCTTTCCATATAGGTAATTTGGTGCCAGATAGGAGGTGAATATCCCCCCTATGACGGCTCCCATAATGGCTACTAGAAAGTAAGAGAATAATCCCCTCCTTCTCCTAGGCGGCCTATTATAATTATAGTAACTATATTCATCCATCTCTTATCCCCCTATTTTATCTTATAAATCCTAGTTGCCCTATCCCTATGGGTCAAGTTCAAGGTTATATCCCTATCCACATCTATTCCCCTATTGCTTATGGATTTCCTGACAGTTTCATAGGCCAGGCTTTCAGTATTGTTTTCCTTGCTCAAATGCCCCAAGAGTACTATCTCTCCTTCTCCCGATATTACTTCTCCCAAAATCCTCCCTGCGTCTTCGTTAGATAAGTGCCCCCTAGTGCTTAGAATTCTCTGTTTCAGGTGCCAGGGGTAGCTTCCCTCTTTCAACATGTTTACATCGTGATTTGATTCCAGGAGATATAAATCGGAATCCTTAATCTTAGATTTTATTTCATCATTTACCCAACCTGTGTCTGTAATAACACTTATTTTAGTCTTTTTATAATTAAATATATATCCAACTGGCTCCATGGCATCGTGAAATATCCTGACTGGGTATATGCTTATGTCCTTGATATTCAGGTATTCTTCTGTAACAAATACCTTCTTGTTTTTCTCCCTTATCTCTCCAATTATACCTTCCATGCCCGTCCAGGTGCTTTCATTGGCATATATAGGTAAATCAAATCTCCTTGACAATATACCTACGCCTTTTACATGATCTATGTGTTCATGGGTCACAAGGATACCGTCTAGACTGCTAGGGTTTACATCTATATCCTGTAGCAGGGCCTCTATTCTTTTCCCTGAAAATCCACCATCGATTAACAACCTGCTGCTTTCGGTCTCTATATATTGGCAATTGCCGCTACTTCCGCTGGACAGGGAGCAAAATCTTATGTCCATTTTCCACCTCCACAGTCTACTTTATTCTATTATAGTCTATTTTGACAAAAAAAAGAAGAAGCTCAAATTCTCCTTTAGTTGTTATAATTGTCGATTACTATCATGGTGCCGTCTTCAAACAATACCCTCCAGGCCGGTACGGTCTTCCCCCTCTTTGCATCCTTTGGATTATTTACAAAATCCTGATCCAGGGGGTCAAAATAGTAGCAAAGGGATATGTCCTCGATGGTCTTTCCATAGGCCTCTTCCATTGTAAGCAGGCTCAGTATTGCCTTGGGAGCCGTATATATATATATGGGCTTTTCCCCTTCCTCCAGTACATTAAGCCATATCCTTTCCATGGATTTTATTCCCCCCCTGTCTACTCTTAAGAGGGTCATGGTATTTTCAAGGTATCTTCCCTTATAATCCTTGCTAAATTCCAAATCAAAGCCCCCATCCTTTTCTATCAGATGGGAGAGTTTCATATCTGAAGTGTCATAGTTTCTTTCTGCTAGAAAATCCAGGGCAAGTTCCCTTGCCTTCTCCCAGTCTAATTCTGGAAAATCTATCTCTTCGCTCCTGTTCTCATATAGCAGGGTTTTCTTATTGACAATTGTTATACTTTCATCAGCATAATTTAACTCTGCCACGGAGGACTTTATTTTTAATTCGCCATTGCCCTGAAAGAAGGCCATATTTACCTCATGTGGATCGATGTTTTCAAATTCTACTGTCAAGGTATTCAGGCTGGGTATCTCACGTGGTATCTTCCCCTTGACTTCTATGCCCTTCTTGTCCAGTATCCCTATTACATCCTCGACAAAGCTATCCTTTATGGTGGTTTCTGTTTGCCTCTCTCCCGACAACAAAACATAACCTAGTAAGATATTGGTTATTATAAATGCAACTATTAAGATGGTTTTTGCCTTTGACCAATCCATACTATCACCATCCCGTTATTTGTCTCTCCTATATTCTAGCTTGCCGTCATAGGCATTAAATGCATATAGGCCAGTTTCCGTCCTTATGGCCCATACTGGAATTAATTCGTCCTCCATATCCTTTAGGCATGGATCAAAATAGGACAAGGTGATGTCCTCTATAAAGGATAGGATTTGGTTTATTTTTATGCTTTCTTCTTTTGATGCCTTTAGCTTTTTCGCTCCTAGATATTCTTCTACTATAAAGTCGTAGTTTATATCTATAATATCTTGGGAAGTCAGGAGTTTTATTTCCTCTGTCATTCCTCCAATGGCCCTATTCATATCCTTTCTAATGAAGTGCTTGTAGGACCGAATATGATTGTTGAATACTTCTATTTGAATAAAATCTACTACTTCTTCATTTCCCAGAATAACAGGCAGACCCCTTACCCTATACCTAAAGGTCAAATTATATCCAAGGTTTTCGCCGGACTCTAGCTCCTCTACCCTTGCCAGATACATACCCTTTGTAATACCTGCATTTTGGGATATAAATTCTGCTGATGTGCTTAGGCTCTCATATAGGTTCCGCTTCTTTACCGTATCTTCCAAAGGATGATAGTATTCAACAGTACCATTGATATTGAGCTTCAAGACCCTATGATTGTATTCATAAATCGTAGATTCATTTCCCTCTACGATTTCTCTTATATAGTCTATACTCTTGCCAAAGTATCTCTCTGCAATCTTTCTCTTGTCTTCTTCGTCCAGATTCCTTATTTCATTCTCTACATAGACGGTGGCCAATGAATTCTTCATCTCATATGGTATGTATATGTCCTTGTCGATACCGTATGTATCTCTTGCCGAATAGTAATAATTATAGCCCTTTTCCTTTTCTATCTCCATAAATTGTTCCTTTAGTTCAGATATATCTATGGCCTTATCGTAGATTCCAGTATGCCTGTCTCCATCTGTGAAAACAAAAAAGGGATCCCCCTTGCCAAGATAGATGTAAATGTCCTTAACATTTGGTATCGTATCTACAATGGAACTAGGATCTCTGACATCCAAAGCCTTAGCCAATATGAAAGTATTTACCTTCTCGGGAAAATAAAAGACCATTGAGGGTTTTCTCTTGTATGATAAGAATTCCTCATCTGACAGGTCGACAATTTTTGTATCCTTGGATCCTAATAGGTTTGCAAAGATCTTCCTTGAATTTGTCCAGAGCCTATATTTTGAATCGTCGTAAAAAAGGGTAAGGTATTTTTCGTTGAAATTCAACAAATATTTATTTGGCATTATCATATCTGATAATAAGTAGGATGCACTGTAGACCTTATCTCCCTTGGCAAATAGGCCAAATACTTCATGGGGCAATTCTATCCAAAGTCTTTTAGTAAGCAACAAACTAATACTTACTAATGATATCAACAGAAAAGTCTTTAGCCTTTCCTTCATTGCAATCAACTCCAATATCATAGGTAAGTATTAGTTTTGAATTATCATCTCAAGAAGTTTTTCCGGGCGCTTCATTTCCCTATTGGTAGTGCTATTATTGGGGTTTACAAAAATAATTATTTCTATTGGTGGAAGCTCATCTGCATCGAATGTAATGACGACCTTGTTTATGCCAGTTACTAATTCCAATTGCTTGCTAAAGGTGCCCGAATTTCCCACTAATATAATATCTGAAAGAACTTCTATATAATCATCCTCTGAGGGTAGTTTCAATAGATTAAAGCTTTTCCTCGTAAGATCTGTTGTACCATAAATCTCTATGGTTACCGTAGTATCTGCTGGTGCAATGCCATTTACAAAGTCTACCTTTTCCTCTATGGTATAGGCATCTTTTTCAGGCCTTATTATTTGATATTTGCTAGGGTCTATCTCATTTTCTAACTTTGTTTCCTTTATATCATCTATCTTGCCTTGGTCTGTCCTAATCTGCTCAATTATGGACTGCTCAATTTTACTCTTGTCGATTAGACCCTTTTCTATCGTATCGGTGGCATAAGTAATAGAACCGATGGCAAATATAGCGACACCGATGACAAGACTAGCTAAAATTCTCTTCAACATCCTAATCCCTCCTTTTCCATTATATATCATCATTATTATATATTAGATATGTTACAAAACTGTTATATATCATCATTATTATATATTAGATATGTTACAAAACTGTTACAGCAAAGTTAAGTTTGAATTACACTGAGCTGAAGGGGTAGTCTTATTTCTACTACAGTTCCCTCCCCAGGGGAACTCATGAGTGAGATATTGCCATTGTGGGCTTCGACGATTTGCCTGGCTATGGATAGTCCTAGACCAGTACCTCCCAAGTCCCTGCTCCTTCCTTTTTCAACCCTATAAAACCTTTCAAATATCCTTTTTTGGTCCTCCTTGGGTATGCCTGCTCCATTGTCTTCCACCCTGATAAATAGGTACTCCTCGCCGCTACCTAGGGAAACCTTTATTTTACTCCTATTGTTTGTGTACTTTATGCTGTTTGAGACTATATTTAGTATTACCTGCTCTATGCCATCTTTATCGACGACAATATTTGGTAAATCCTCCTGGAAGTCCAGTATTAGTTCCTGTTCTTTTTCCTTGAAGACCAGGTCTAGTTTTACTAGTATATCTTTCAATAGGCTTTCTAGGGATACCTCTTCCTTTTTCCACATGGTTTTTTTATAGTCTAGGTTGGAGAGCTGTAGCAGATCCCTTACAAGCCTTGTCATCCTATCGCATTCATTGTCGATAACAGATAAAAACTTCCTGCTTAGACTGCTGTCTATCCCATCCTCCATAAGGGTTTCCGTATAGCTCTTGATGGTGGTTATGGGAGTCTTCAGTTCATGGGATACATTGGCTACAAATTCCTTTCTCATATTGTCCAGCTTATGTTCCTTTGTTATATCTTGGAATACTATAATGAGCCCACCTATGTCCTTATTCTCATTTTTAAAGGGGGCATACTTTACCTTGTAAATTTGCTTGTCTATTTCTATGGTTTCTTCTCCCTCTAGGCTGCTTTCATCCTCGTAATCAACCTTTTCCACATTTATCATTTCCAGGGGAAATGGCCTGTTCTGAAGCAATTCCTCTGAGTATATGTAGTCCCCTTTCAAGCCCAGGAGTTCGACAGCTATGGGGTTGGCGTGAATCAACTGCCCATTGGTGCCAACGGCTATGACCCCCTCGGCCATATAGCTAAATATGGTATCTAATTTCGATCTTTCCAGGTCCATTTCCTGAATGGTATCCTTCAATTTAAGTGTCAAATGGTTGAACATATTGGCAAGCTGACCTATTTCATCATCGGATCTGACCTCTACAAATTGATTAAAATCCCCCCTAGCCATTTCTTCGGCCTTCTTGGTAACATCCCTAATAGGCTCTGTAATACTAGAAGCTATTAGGTAGCCTAGAAAAACTGTGACCAGGAGTGCTATAATAGTGGCACTGGTCAGTATCTTTTTTGACTCGTTTACGGTAATAAAAACATTGTCCAGATTTGCCACCATGTAGATTACACCCTTGACCTTACCCACTTCTGTAAATACGGGATATACTACATGGTTTTCCAATAGGTTTTCATTGGCCTCCTTCACGACCCCGCTTACCTTTTCTCCCTCATAGCCCCTTAAAATCAGGGTTGGGTCCAGTCTATATGACAGGGCATTCTGCCCTATTATCTTATCGTTTTGCTTGGATGTACTGGCTAGGATTACAGGTATATCGTCACCATATATGACATATAAAACCTCATTGCTAGAGCTTCTCCAATTATCCACAGTTTCCTGGATTTCTGTCTGAACACTTGCCCAATTGTCCTCAGAAAGGTAAGAAGACGACCTTATAATAGTTTCTATCCTCTGCTCCATTGTGCTTGTAATATTGGTTATTTGCTGAGTTTCCAGTTTTCCTATGATAAATATCCCGACTATTACCATGGCGATAAATACTAGCAGGAAATAAACTACTATAAACTTCCACTTTATGCTAGAAAACATAATTAGCCCCTCCTGAAATAATAACCTACTCCCCTTTTTGTCAATATATATCTGAATTCTCCATCTCCATCTTCAATCTTTTCCCTCAGCCTTCTAATGGTGACGTCAACAGTTCTTATGTCCCCATAATACTCATAGCCCCAAACCTCTTCCAACAATTGCTCCCTTGAAAACACCTGATTGGCACTGGCAGCTAGAAACTTTAGCAATTCGTATTCCCTTAGGGTCAACTCCACAATTGTACCGGCCTTTCTTACTTCATATTTATTGAGGTCAATAATCAGGTCCCTTGAGCTAATGAGCTTACCTGAATTATCTCCATTATCCAAATTTGAAAAGTTTACCCTCCTCAAATTCGCCTTTACCCTGGCTACCAATTCCCTCATGCTAAAGGGCTTGGTAATATAGTCGTCAGCTCCCAGCTCTAGCCCCAGAACCTTGTCCACCTCTTCCTCCTTGGCTGTAAGCATTATAACGGGAACATTGTGTTTCATCCTTATCTCCTTGAGGGCCTGAAATCCATCTTTTTTAGGCATCATAATGTCCAATATGACTAGATCCGGAATTATATTGTCTACTGCTCGTACACCTTCTTCGCCGTCGAAGGCCGTGATTACACTATATCCTTCCTTCTCCAGATTAAACCTTATTATATCGGCAATTGCCTTCTCATCGTCTACTACTAATATTTTGCTATCCATAGAATCACTCCAATTGATTTCTCCTATTATTCTCTCATATATGATTATCTAATAAAGAATTTTACTTGTCAAACTATTATTATTCCTATTTATTTGTAGCTTTTCTATTGTCATATATGGAATTCTAATATATAATATTTATAGTGAAGGGGAGTAGCTTACAATTAGTTAATCGTCAGTACGGATTATCCCGGTTAACTACCTATCCTTTAGGAAGCAAGACCTTTGTGTGGGCAGATATGCCTAGACAAAGGTCTTTTTGTTTTAATTATAGTATTTGTGACATAATACTAGTAAATGTCGAAAGAGGGGAAAAGATGAAAGAATGGTATAAGTTGGATAAGGGTGAAGTCTTTACAAGTCTGGATGTTGAACCAGGTCTAGGCTTGACAAGGGAAGAAGCAGAAAATAGGTTGAATATTTACGGCAGCAATGAACTAAGGGAAGGTACAAAAAAGAGTTTTCTACTGAGGCTAGTGAACCAATTTATGGATTTCCTTGTACTTATTCTAGTAGCTGCTGCCCTAATCTCCTTTTTCATCGGGGAGCCTAGGGATGCAGTGGTGATTATCGCCATTGTTATCCTAAATGCCTTGTTGGGTCTCTATCAAGAGGGGAAAGCCGAGAAGGCCCTAGAGGCCCTAAAGAAGATGGCATCGCCCAGGGCCAAGGTCATAAGGGAAGGTCAGTTAATGGAGCTCGATGCAAATGACCTGGTCCCAGGTGATATTGTATCCCTTGACGCTGGTGATATTATCCCTGCTGATTTAAGATTGATAGAATGCTCAAATCTAAAGATAGAGGAAGCCTCCTTAACTGGCGAGTCTGTAGCTGTAGACAAGTTCAGCGACTTAAAATACTCCGAGGATATATCTCTGGGGGATAGGAAAAATATGGCCTTTATGAGTACCTCCATAACCTACGGTAGGGCCAAGGGTATAGTGGTAGAAACTGGACACCATACAGAAATTGGAAAGATTGCCACCATGATTCAGTCCTATGAGGATGAATTAACGCCCCTCCAAAGGCAATTAAACCACCTAGGCAAGGTCCTAGGCCTGACTACCATTGCCATATGCGCCCTGGTCTTTGGCATTGGCCTTATCCAGGGAAGGGAGGTCCTGGAAATGTTTATGGTTTCCATAAGCCTGGCAGTAGCTGCTATTCCAGAGGGCCTGCCTGCCATTGTAACCATTGTCCTAGCCATTGGTATGAATAAGATGGTTAAGAAACACGCCATAGTTAAAAAACTACTTGCCGTGGAAACCTTGGGCTCTACTACTGTTATATGCTCTGATAAAACAGGGACCCTGACCCAAAATGAAATGACTGTGGTAAAGCTATATACCGATGGTATTAGCCTAGATGTGGGAGGAGTAGGATATGGTCCCGAGGGGGATTTTCGACTGGCAAATAGGCCCCTGACCAATATCGATTTCATAGGTAAATTACTCAATATGGCCATCCTAGCCAATGATGCGGACTTGGAAAAGACAGCCGATGGATACAGGGTTCTTGGAGATCCAACTGAGGGGGCATTAATCAGCCTGGGGACCAAGGGAAATCTTGACAAGTCTACAGCCAATTTCAAATACCCTAGGATTTCGGAAATACCTTTTGATTCCGATAGAAAGATGATGACAAGTTTCCATGAGAATTTTATACCAGATAAGGTAGTTTCCTTTACAAAGGGTGCCCCAGATATTGTGATTAATAGATGCAAATTCATCGAACTCGATGGAAGCCTGGTCGACTTTACAGAGGAACTAAAAGGTCAGGTTTTAAATGTGGTTGAGGAATTTTCCAGAGAAGCCCTTAGGGTTCTAGCCTTCGCCTACAAGGAGTACCACGAGCTGCCCAGTCTCATCTCTTCAGATGTCAGCGAGGACAATATGACCTTTGTAGGACTTACGGGAATGATTGACCCTGCTAGGCCAGAGGCAAAGGAAGCCATACAGAAATGTAAGAAGGCAGGTATAAATACCATTATGATTACTGGAGACCATAGGGAAACGGCCCTAGCCATAGCCAAGGACCTCTCCCTAGCATACTCCATTGATGAAACCATGACAGGTGATGAATTGAACGGGATTTCTGATCAGGCCTTGAGAGAAGCAGTTAAAAATATTAAGGTATTTGCAAGGGTATCCCCTGAGCATAAGGTCAGAATAGTGAATGCCCTAAAGGACAATGGAGAAATCACAGCCATGACAGGTGATGGGGTAAATGATGCATTAGCTCTGAAAAGGGCAGATATTGGGGTATCAATGGGCATAACAGGTACGGACGTGGCAAAAAATACTGCTGAGATGATTTTAACTGACGACAATTTTGCAAGTATTGTGTCTGCAGTAGAAGAGGGAAGAATAATATACAGCAATATTAAAAAGTTTGTCTTCTTTCTCCTATCCTGTAATATAGGAGAAATCCTTCTGGTCTTTTCAAGCATCCTGCTAAACCTGCCAATTCCCCTGCTGGCTATTCAGCTCTTGTGGTTGAACTTGGTTACTGACAGCTTCCCTGCCCTAGCCCTTGGGGTGGAGAGGGGGGAGGTTGATATTATGAATATGCCACCTAGAAAGTCAAGGGAAGCCATTTTGGACAAACACATGTTGAGGGGTATTGCCTTGCAAAGTATTGCCATAGCTGGTGTATCTTTAATATCCTATGCCTGGGGACTCAATAAATATCTTGGGGATCTGCCCAAGGCCAGGACTATTATCTTTGCTACCCTGATATCCGCTGAACTCCTCAGGGCCTTTTCCAGTAGGTCACAAAAACATACGCTCTTTGAGATTGGCTTATTCTCAAATACAACCATGCTATATGCTGTTCTCCTATCCTTCAGCCTCTTGCTGGCAGTTATATATATACCAATTTTTCAGCCAATCTTTCACACCTTTTCCCTGTCCTTGTCCGACTGGGCAGTGATCTTGGGTCTAGCTATCCTACCCCTCATGGTGGGGGAAGCTGGGAAACTTATATTCAAATAAGGAAGGCCTTAGGGCCTTTTTATTTTGCACATTTTATTTTTTTTGAGCATAGAATAGAACAAGGAAGGTGGTAATGGTGAGAAAAATGATTAATTCTAAGCTTTGTCCTATTCTCAGCTCAAAGATTATGTCCCAATCCAGGGAAGAAGTACCAGTTATTTTGCAGTTTAGCAATTCATCTAATATTGCCAATAGTGCCAGCAAGATATCTTCAAAAATTAAATCTAAACTGCCCCTGATAAATGGATTTGCTGGATACATGAACACTGAAACCATATATAAAATTGTAGATGACCCTGAAATAGACTTTATTAGCTTTGACTCAAAGGTCTATGCCCTCTTGGATATAGCCGCCCCTACTATGGACCTTCAATACCCTCAGGGTAAAGGGATAGATGGTGAAGGAATTACAATTGCCGTTGTAGATACAGGGGTAGCCCCCCACTATGACCTTGTGCGGCCCAGCAACAGGTTGGTGGCCTTTAAGGACCTGATAAACAAGAGAACAGAGCCATATGACGATAGCGGCCATGGTACTCATGTACCGTATACAGCAAGCAAAAAATGAATTTCATCCCGATTTCTCGAGATGTCTCTATAGTTTCCAGTATATATTAATTATCCTATTTTGCCCATCTTGTGGAGAACCTATTTCTATATAATCAATTATTTCATTAACAATCTCATGAGTTAATTTATGGGCTTTTAAGTATTCATCTACCACCTTTTCCAAGTCAGCTTTTTCATTTATAATCTTATTGATTTCCTCTAGTTTTTTTCTAGCAGTATCTTTTCTTTTTTCTAGTACCCGACTCTCTTCTTTTATAGTAAAAGATATGGTTGTATAATCCTCATCTGAAATAACTCCTTTAGACTTATCTATATATAAGTCAGTTAGAGCCTTTGCTTTTGATTTTAAGTCTGTTTCAGTATTACTTATAATGACAAATATCTTTTTTATTTCCTCATTATAATCTATCCTTTTTATTCGATTAAGAGTTGCTTCAGTAGCTATTTGATTATTTTTATAAATACCCATAACTTTTACAAATTCTGCTTCTACATACTCATACAAATCTACATAGTTAATCCTATTTTTATAATTGCAAACTAAATTCCCTCCTAGGGTGTTGTTTTTACATTTTAAATATGCATATGTCATTAAGTCTTCATATTTTCTAGTTCTGGTACTAGTCCTAATCATGGAACCACCACAATGTAAACACCTTACTTTAGTAGCAAATATATGAGTTTTCTCTTCTCTTTTTTTGACTCTTCTTTTAGAATCAAGCAGCCTTTGTACTTCGTAGAAGTCTTTTTTGCTTATAATAGCATCATGGGAGTTTTCGACTACAATCCATTCAGATTTATCTTTTGCTACCCTAGTTTTGTTTTTATAGGACACAGTAGTCTCTTTCCCTTGAACTAAGTTTCCAATATATATAGGATTTCTCAGTATTCTATTTATCGTAGTATGTCCCCATAGGGAATATTCACTAACATTAGGTAAACTGAAATTTTTATATTTTCTCTTCATATAGATAGAGGGTTTTTCAATACCCTCTTCAGTCAGTATTTTTGCTATCGAATGTGTCCCATACCCTTTCAAATAAAGACTATATATTTTTTTTATATTATTTGCAGTCTCCTCGTCTATTATAAGTCTATATCTATCCCTAGGATCTTTCATGTAACCATATGGAGGAAAAGACCCTAAAAATTGCCCTTTTTTCATTTTCACCTTAAAAACACTACGAATGTTATTTGACAAATCTTCTAGGTACCATTCATCTACTAATCCATGTATTTGTCTAGACTTCTTATTTCCTATAATAGAGGTATCAGCCCCATCTAACAAGGAGACAAATCTGATACCCCATTTATAAAAGTTCCCATGTATAATTTCCTCAAGCTTTTCCAAATCTCTTACAAATCTGCTTTGCGACTTACACAAGACTATGTCAAATTCCTTGTTTTCAGCATCTTTAAGAAGTCTTTCAAAGTCTGGCCTTGCCCTGTCTGCTCCTGAATAATCCTCATCTACATAAAAGTCGTATATCTGCCATCCACTTCTAGTTGCATAGTCAGACAACATAAGCTTCTGATTTTTTATACTCTCGCTATCATCGCCCTTAGATATTTTATTAATATCCTCCTTACTTAGTCTTACATAAACTGCAACCCTTTCCATATTCATTGCCCCTTTTTATCCATTTGAAACAAATCTCTTATTATCTTTTTCCTTATCCATATCAACATTTTCCAAATTCCTATTGATTAGCCTTGCAATGATTAATGACATCTTCGATGCTATTTCATCTTCTGATTTAGACTTAAAATGATTAACCACAGTAATATTGTCCTTTAATGTTGATTTTAACATCATACCTATCACCCCTTTGGCCTTATAATTATATGCAGTAAATGGTTTGTCCTAAAACTTTATAACTAAAAAAGTATATAAAAAAAGATAGCTTTTAGGCTATCTTAGTTTTTATTCATATTTAGTTTTACAACTCTGGCTCCCATTCATCAGTGCCTATATTTTCTTTTATATTCTGTGGCTTATCCCATTTGGTAAGGTCCTTATTCCATTGATAATTATAATCTTGATTAATAATAAAGGGATGACTAAATATATTTATGTGATTGTATATTTCTTCAAACTTTGGCTTTCCTATTATCCTCTTTAGCTTATTGTATGCAAATTCCAATTCATCTTTTCTATTTAGAAAAGCATCAAAATTTCCTAACACTCTATTACTCTCCCTAATTTGCTCAATTATCAACTTCATTTCAAAATTAATACATGATGATAAGGCATATATATCTATCAAATCTTTTACCCTTCTAAATATCGTATTTGTTGACAGTACAGAGATCTTATCTGCCATGATAGAGTCTGCTAATACCCCCCTAAACTCAACATCTCCATAGGAGTACAGTTGAAACATTTTTTCGCTCTTTATTTCAATATCTAATGTTATTTCTATTCTACCTGTTTCTTTATTGACCAAGGCAATACCAGCAGATTGTCTTTCAGTATATTCCCTTGTAATGGTTACGTCATACCGACTTTCTAAATCACCCAAAGAATCTTTAATTAAGCTCGCTAAATAATCCATTGAAGGAGCTCCCTCAATCCAACTTGCATCTATATCAGCTGTATTTCTTGAAATTTCATCAAATAAGTTTTCAAATAAAATCAATTTAGTTACCAATGCTCCTTTAAATATAAGAGGTGCACTGTTGGAGTACAAATTTCCCATAATCTTATATAGTATTTTCTCCTTATAATCCATATTAGCCCACCTTATAATAATCAGTTGCCCAATCTTTAATCTTATTAAACTCCCTTAAATTAACTTCAGCAATTCGTAAACTATCGAAACTTTCATTATTCTTATGATAATAGTTTCCTAAGGATTGCAATACTACCTCCAAATCATAATCTGGGTCCATGAGCATATCATTTATTGTTTGAATAAACGTAGTACAATATATATCCTTTACTTTTTCTATTTCAATATCTTTAAAATCATCTAATATAATATAATCAATACTTTTATTCCCAATCGCCCTTAAAGAATATGCCTCTATCACATTATCGTCTAAATATCCTGAAAACATTCCCAAGAGCTCTAAAGCTGATTTTCCCCTTAATACTATTTCTTCTTGATTTATTGAGCTTTTATAGAAATCATATTTTGTAAGGTGATTATTTCCCATCACTATCCCCTTTCAGTCTTTCTTTATTTTGAATAATGGCAACCTGCTCTCCACTTCTTCTTCAATATCCTTCTCCTGTTTATTATTATATCATAAATCAAAAAAAGATAGCCTTATTTAGCCATCTGATTAACTTAATATTTGCTTAGTCTTTCTGTTAGTGACACCCTTATCTGATAGACGATAATACAAATATTAACCTAGATATAAAAGACAAGCTCAATTATTATCGTTCCTAATAATTTTCCTATATGTTATTGAAATTAAGCCCTAAAAATCAGGATATAGTAATTGAATATCTAAGATTATTGAAAATACTAGAAGATAATAATTTAGACATTGAAGAATAAAATCCCATAAAAAAATATAGCTTGAAAGAGCTACCTCAACTTTATGGAATTTTTATTATAAATATATAATAATATTAATTTCTTATTAGTTTTTCCATTTCCCTATCTAAGCTTTCGAACATACTATTATTGTCAAACAAATTAACATCATCAAATTTACTACCTTGAACATTATTTAGATTGTTAATTTCTCCTCCAAACTTTCCTATAAATATAATGAATACAATAATGAATATAAAAGCAAATATGCAAAATTTAAATGCCAACCTTCCTAAAAACTCTATCATTATTAAACTCTCCTTTGTATTAATCCCAATCTAACAATGTATTAAATATATCACTTTCAATTAACATAATTTCCAATTCATGAATATCAATATTCTATTTACTATAAATCCTTATATAAGGTTTATTTTTAGAAAAACTATCCTCCGCATATAATATTAACTTATCATCTCTTAAATAATCATATCTAACCATAATATGCCCATTTACCACTTCATCATTGGGAAAATAAGTTTTATAGATATGTTAACAAATATAATCTGAAAACTTATCTGTCACATTAGGTTTTAATGTAAGTTGTGCCTCTGGATTATCTTTATATAATTTTATCAAATCAACATTTTCTTTAATTATCCTAAATTCTAACATCTTCAAAATTTACCCTTTAAAAAAAAATAGATGTATTTTCTAACATTTTAAATGGATATTTAATCAATATTTTTTATAGTACCTATGGGATTAAAAAAGGTCATTTGGTTTTACGTTTACACTATCATATAAGCGTAGAAAATCTATATAATCATCCTTTATCTTATATATCTTTAACTTTTCATCTCTTTTGATTCTCCATTTATCGGCAGTCCCTCTAGAGTGCCCACCTTATGTGATGGCAACTAAAGGCAAGGGGTTTCCTCTTTTTATGTGATTTATATCTGTAACATTATTATATATAAGGAAATAAATTATGTCAAATTAAGTATTTATAATAAAAGAAGTTTTTTGATTTTTCACAACAATATTAAAGTAGTTGCCAATAATTATATGTAATGTTACTATTAAATATAGGTTTAGGTGTTTTTCCTTAGTTATACTACATATAACTACCTTTCTGGTATCAAGTTATTCAACCTAAGATATATAACTTAGAATACTAGAAAGGAGGAGTGTCAATGGTTGAGAATAGAAAGAAATTCACTGGTTTTATAAAGGTTATTATTATTGTATCTATTACATTGGTAATTTTATCTTTAAATCCAAGGATACAAAAACTTGAATTTGAATTTCAAACTGATAAACTTTATATTAATACTGAAGCACAGTATGGAATTCAAAAAGAAAAAGCCATTGAAACCTTAAACATTCAATGACCATCCTAAAAAATACTTTTTTACTGAGGTCCGACACACCTCAGTTTTTTTATCGAGTTTTTCATAATCAATTATACAATATTAATATATTTATCACAACCATTAACACTCTTTTCCAATCATCTTTTTATTTAAAAAGTTTTCAGCTATACCTGGTTAAGATATATCA
>JBBAEY010000032.1:0-22871 GCA_041655755.1 Tissierellaceae bacterium | reverse complement strand
CCGTTCGACTTGCATGTGTTAGGCACGCCGCCAGCGTTCGTCCTGAGCCAGGATCAAACTCTCATTTTATAGTTTGATTCAGCTCTCGCTGACTTATTTCTTCTTTGACTTATAGCTTAATTCTTTTCTCATAGTTTCGAATCACAATTTTATTTGTTCGCTTTGCTCACATAAAATTGGTTCTCATTACGAATGACCTACCAACAACTCACTTTAGTTCGTTGGGTTAGGTCAACTGTTTCACACTGTTTAGTTTTCTAGGTCCTTTGCCCTCATTTGTTTAAATTCGGGCCGTCACATTTAAGCGACTTTATTACTATAACAAATTTATATTTCACTGTCAACCGTTTTTCAAAACATTTTTTATTTTATCTTTATAAAAAAATAGACTGATAAGCTGACCCAGCCAGTTTATCAGTACTATTGTCCTTATATCATTATCTTTTCCAGTTCCTTCCTCAACTTTTCCAATACCTTTTTTTCTATCCTAGATACTGTCATCTGAGATATATCTAAGGTCTTTGCTATGGCTACCTGAGTTTTTTTATTAAAGTATCTTTCAATTAATATTTGTTTTTCCATATCATTTAATTTTTCCATTGTTTTCATTAAAAAATCATTGTTTTCAATCCTGCTAAAATAATAATCTTCTTCTCCTATTAGGTCAGAAAGGTTTATATCCTTATCGTCGTTATTTGAATCATAGGTTATGTCCAAGGATTGGGGTGTATATACCTTGCTGGCTTCCATGGCCTCCAGTATTTCTTCTTCTGTGGAGTTTAGATATTCTGCTACGTCTTGTACTGTGGGAGATCTCAGTAGCTGTTGGGATAAAAAGACCTTTGCATTGTTGATCTTTTTTGAAAGTTCTTGGATCCTCCTTGGAACCCTGATGGTCCATCCCTTATCCCTAAAATATTTTTTAATCTCCCCTATTATAGTAGGAGTGGCAAAGCTGGAAAATTCATATCCCTTGTCTATATCGTATCTATCAATGGCATATATTAGGCCAATACAGGCTACCTGAAATATATCATCATAATCTATGCCCCTATTTGCATATTTTTTTGATAATATTTCAGCAATATAAATATGTTTTTCTATTAAAATCTCCCTAGTCTTCTTATCCTTGCTTTCGCTATAGTATCTAAACTGTTCTTTTATTTCCTCTTTTTCTGTTTGTTCATTAATTTCCTTATCTTCTAATGGCCTCATAGTCATTAATTATCATCCTCAATATATTTGATCATTCTTATTCCATCTTCGTTAAAAACTACTTCATCCATCAATGACTTTATGATCAATAAACCTAGCTCTCTTTCTTTCCTCTCCTCTAATTCTTCAGGAATTATCTCTCTGACACCAGATACACCTATGGATAATTTATTGTCATCTAGCTCAAATAACAAGGATATTTCATCTTCATTATTTAACATAAGGGAATTTACACAGGCCTCCCCTATGGAGACTTTTATATCTTCTATATCATCTACATTCAATGACATGGTGTAGGCGATACCTGAGCTGGTAAGCCTTACTAGACTAATGAAATCTGGTTTTTTTGGTATCTGCAAATATATCCTATCCCTATTCACTATCCTCACCTCTTATAATGAATAGCTTGTCCAGTTCTGTAATGTCAAAAATCTTTCTTATATTCGGTCTCAGGTTTGAAAGGTAAATTTTATATTCATTTTCCTTGAGTCTCTTTAAGATAGATATTAGTGCTCCTAGGCCTGTGCTGTCTATATAGTTTAATTGTTTCCCATCGATTAGGATGTCGGCCTTATTATTTTCAAAATTATATAATACCTCTTTTTTTAACTTTGAAGAGGTGTATATGTCAATTTCCCCTTCTGGGACAAATACCCACAGGTTTTTGTCTTTATCGTGATTTACTACTATATTTAAGGACATTTAATTCCCCCCTATTTTTTATAGATATGTATTAATTTTATAATAAAATTAGCCCAATGTAAAGCGAGATAGCAGGATTTAAACAAATGGTCCCTACCTATTGAAATTCAATAGAAAATAAGGACCATCATATGACTATTCTTCTTCTACATATTTTGCTACAGCAACAACCCTATCGTCTTTCATCTTCATCAAGGTAACTCCCTGGGTAGATCTTCCCATGATAGATATGTCTTTTGCCACTATTCTGATGATTATACCGGCTGTAGAAATCATCATTATTTCGTCATTATCATCTACAACCTTTGCTGAAACTATATTTCCAGTCTTTTCCCTGATACTATAGGTCAATATTCCCCTTCCACCTCTTTTTTGGGTCTTATATTCGTCTAGGGATGTTCTCTTACCAAATCCATATTCGGAAATAACCAGGAGTCTTTTATCTTTTTCAATTAGCTCTACTGCTACTACGCTGTCTTCTTTCCTCAGGCTTATGGCCTTGACCCCCATGGCAGTCCTGCCCATTTCCCTGACGTCGTTTTCGTCAAACCTTATGGACATGCCCTTCCTGGTAACTACTATTATTTCCCTGCTTCCGTCTGTTTTCCTAACTCCTATTAATTCATCATCCTTTTTGAGACTAATGGCTATTATCCCATTCTTCCTTATATTTTCGAAGCTTTCTAAACCCGTCTTCTTTATTATGCCGTTTTTGGTAATTAAGACTAGGTTCTTTTCTTGAGTATCTTTGCTGATGGGTATTATAGCTGTTACCTTTTCATCTCCATTTAGGTTTAATAGGTTTATTATGGCTGTTCCCTTGGCCTGTCTGCTGCCCTCAGGTATTTCATAGGCCTTCAGTGAAAATACCTTGCCCTTGTTAGTGAAGAACAGGATGGTATCGTGTGTCGATGTTATATAGAGGGACTCTATAAAGTCCTCTTCCCTGGTAGTCAGGGCTATGATTCCCTTTCCACCTCTTTTTTGGGTCTTGTAGGTATATTCTGGTGTCCTCTTTATATAGCCAAAATGGGTTAATGTGACTACTATATCCTCTTCATCTATCATGTCCTCTAGATCTATTTCATCTGCTGCTGCCTTGATTCTAGTTCTTCTGACGTCCCCATGTTTTTCCTTTATTTCCAACAATTCATCTTTTATTATTTGGAATACCAGCCTTTCATTTGCTAATATTTTCCTCAATCTATTTATTTCCTTGATTAATTCTTCGTATTCCTCTTCTAATTTTTCTCTCTCTAATCCTGTCAGCCTTCTCAATCTCATGTCCAAGATGGCTTGAGATTGCTTTTCCGATAGGCCAAAATTCTCCATTAAGGCTTCTTTAGCTATTGTATCAGTTTTTGATGACCTTATGACCTTGATTACCCTATCTATATTGTCTAGGGCTATTTTTAGGCCTTCTATTATATGGGCCCTTTCTTCTGCCTTATTTAAGTCAAATTGGGTCCTTCTAGTTATTATTTCTTTTTGGTGGTCTATATAATGGGATAGCATCTGCTTAAGATTTAATATCTTGGGTTCATCGTTTACAAGTGCAAGCATTATCACCCCAAATGTGGTCTGAAATTGAGTGTATTTATACAGGTTGTTCAGCACTACATTCGGATTTGCATCCCTTTTAACTTCTACAACTATTCTCATACCCTCTCTATCGGATTCATCTCTTAAGTCAGATATGCCTTCTATTTTCTTATCCCTGACATATTCTGCAATCTTCTCTATTAGGTTTGCCTTGTTTACTTGATAGGGCAGTTCTGTAACTATTATCCTGTGTCTACCCTTGTTTGTCTCCTCTATTTCTGTTACTGCCCTGACTCTAATCCTGCCTCTGCCTGTTTTAAATGCAGATTTTATAGCCTCTTTACCCATTATGTGGGCTCCCGTAGGAAAATCAGGGCCCTTGATTACAGTCATTAGGTCGTCGATACTTGAATCTGGTTCATCTATCAACATTACAATTCCATCTACTACCTCCCTTAGGTTATGGGGTGGAATATTTGTTGCCATGCCGACGGCTATACCTGAAGAACCATTTACCATTAGATTGGGAAATCTACTGGGTAGGACTATGGGCTCCTTTAATGTTTCATCAAAATTTGGCCTATACTCTACTGTATCCTTACCTATATCCCTGAGCATTTCCATGGCCAATTTTGTCATTCTAGCCTCTGTATAACGCATGGCTGCCGCCCTATCTCCATCTATGGAACCAAAGTTACCATGACCATCTACTAGGGGGTATCTGGTATTGAAGTCTTGGGCCAGTCTAACCATGGCATCGTAGACTGACGAATCTCCATGAGGGTGATATTTACCAAGTACGTCCCCTACCAGTCTTGCAGATTTTCTGTATTGCTTATCTGGACCCATGCCTAGTTCATCCATTGCATAAATTATCCTTCTATGGACTGGCTTTAGTCCGTCTCTTACATCTGGTAGAGCACGGCTCATTATTACACTCATTGCATAGTCTAGGTATGATTTTTTCATTTCTTCTTCTATATTTACCTCTATTACCTTATCAAATTCCTTGTCCATGGTCCACCTCCTATATATCCAAGTTCATTACTAATTTTGCATTTGTCTCTATGAATTCCTTACGGGGCTGAACCTTATCCCCCATCAAGGTCGTAAATATTTCATCTGCTATCAAGGCATCTTCTACGGCAACTTTTAAAAGTATCCTTGTATCTGGATTCATGGTTGTATCCCAAAGCTGTTCGGGATTCATTTCTCCAAGACCCTTATATCTTTGAATAGAATAACCTGTTCTGCCTATTTCATCTAATAATTTCTCCAATTCCTTATCACTATAGACATAATGGTCTTTTCTTGCCTTTGTCACCTTGTATAAGGGTGGCTGGGCAATGTAAATGTGCCCATTTTCTATTAGCTCATTCATATATCTATAGAAGAAGGTCAGTAGCAGGGTCCTTATATGGGCCCCGTCTACGTCGGCGTCCGTCATTATTATGATCTTTCCATATCTAAGTTTTTCTAGATCAAAGTCCTCTCCTATGCCAGTTCCAAAGGCAGTTATCAAGGCCCTTATTTCCTCAGATCCTAGAATCTTATCTATCCTAGCCTTTTCTATGTTCATTATCTTTCCCTTTAGGGGTAATATGGCCTGGAATTTTTTGTCCCTTCCTTGTTTAGCACTACCACCTGCCGAATCCCCTTCTACTATATATATTTCTGTTATCTCTATTCCAGATTCCTGGCAATCAGCCAATTTTCCCGGTAGTGTAGTATTGTCCAGTATGCTCTTCCTTCTAGTCAAGTCCCTTGCCTTCCTAGCAGCTTCCCTTGCCCTTTGTGAGGCTATGGCCTTTTCTAAAATAATTTTTCCATCTCTGGGGTTTTCCTCCAGATATATGTTTAGAAAATCATAGGTCAGACTTTCAACGATGCCCCTGGTTTCACTATTGCCTAATTTGGATTTAGTTTGACCTTCAAATTGGGGTTCCATTAGCTTTACAGACAAGATACCCGTCAGGCCTTCCCTTACATCGTCTCCACTTAAATTATCTTCCTTTTCTTTTATATATCCATATTTTCTTCCATAATCGTTAATAATTCTTGTAAGCGCAGTCCTAAAGCCTGATAAATGACTGCCACCCTCCTGTGTATTTATATTATTTGCAAAGGTAAATATATTTTCAGTATATGTATCTGTATACTGCAGGGCAAATTCCACTATTGTACCTTCCTTTTCCCCTTCAAAGTACATTATTTGTCTTTGTATTGCCGTTTTATTCTTATTTATATATTCTACAAAGGACTTTATACCGCCTTCATAGTAAAATTCTTTGGTTTTTTCAATTCTTTCATCTTGAAGGATAATCTTTATACCCTTGTTTAAAAAGGCCATCTCCCTAAACCTATGCTCCAAAGTTTCCAAATTTATCTCTATGCTTTCAAATATCTCTTCATCTGGCATATAATGGATTGTGGTTCCTGTATCCTGAGACTCGCCTACAACTTCTAGACTAGTGACTGCATAGCCCTTTTCAAATCTCTGCATATACTCTTTTCCATCTCTTTTTACTCTGGCAACCAGCCACTTGGACAAGGCATTGACTACAGATACCCCAACTCCATGCAGTCCTCCAGATACCTTATAGGCCCCATTGTTGAATTTTCCTCCTGCGTGAAGGATGGTAAGGACTGTCTCTACTGTAGATTTTCCTGTTTGAGGATGTATCTCCACTGGTATTCCGCTGCCATTATCTGACACCATGACAGAATTATCTTCAAATATCTTTATTTCTATTGTATCGCAGATACCTGCTAAGGCTTCATCTATACTATTATCCACTACTTCATATACTAGATGGTGGAGCCCCTTTGGCCCTGTGCTACCTATATACATTCCTGGTCTTTTTCTAACGGGCTCTAGGCCAGTCAAAACCTGAATGTCTTGGGCTGTATAATGCCTATTATTTAGGCCATTCCCATTTTTCTCCTTGGTCATTGAATTACCCCCAGTCTTTATTGTAAATACTTCAATTATCTTATACTTCCATTTTCTATATGGAATACAGACTTTTCTATATTATCTAGCTCCTTTAAATCCGTTGTATCTGTCGTTGTAATCAAGGTTTGGATATCCTTAAAGAAGCTAATTAGATATTTTTTTCTTTCCTCATCTAATTCTGAGAATACGTCATCTAATAGCAAAACTGGAAAAAATCCTTTTTGCCTCCTTATTAATTCCAGCTCCGATAATTTTATGGAGAGGACCGCTGTTCTCTGCTGCCCCTGGGAACCAAATGTCTTTAATTCCCTATCGTTTACGCTTATATATATATCATCCCTATGGGGTCCCAATTGGGTGGAAGAGGCTTCTATATCCTTTTTCCTATTCTTTTTTAACATGTTTACATAATATTCTTCCATGTCCAGCTTATTATCATATATATCGATATTAGATATATATGATAATTCTAAATTTTCCCTATAGGAGCTTATTTTATTGTGGGTACTTTTACATATTTGGTTTATTTCACCTATATATTTTTTTCTTTCCAAAACTATATCAGTACCTATATTTGCCAATTGAAGGTCAAACACTTCCAGTAGGTTTTCTATGTCACTATTGAACCTGTTTAGCCTAAGCAAATTATTCCTTTGAAATAAAATCTTATTATATCTTAGGATATTGTGATTATAAACTGGTTTAATTTGGGATATTTCTAAATCTAAAAAATTTCTTCTCTCCTGAGGCCCTTCTTTAACTAATTTTAAATCATCGGGAGAAAAGACTATTACATTTAATCCACTATAAAGTTCTCTATAATTTTTTAATTCCGTCTTGTTTATCCTTATTCTTTTAGGCCTATCCCTCTCCATTTTTACTTCAATAAACTTATCATAATCACCAATATTTGCATTGGCTCCAACATAGGCTTCTTTTTTAGCAAAGTTTATTATTTCCCTATCCCTGTTGGTCCGAAAGGATCTTCCAGTTGCACAAATATATATAGCTTCAAGTAAGTTTGTCTTGCCTTGGGCATTTTTCCCCAGGAAAACATTGGTCTTTCTATTGAAATCCAAACTTATGTTGTTATAGTTTCTAAAGTTAATTAATCTTATATTTTTGACATGCAAAAAAAACACTCCTAAAGGAAATTTATATTATGGTAAAGCTTTCATATCCTTCAATTTCAATTATATCATCTTTCCTTAGTTTTTTTCCTCTTTCATATACTAGTTTACCATTTACCAGTACTATCCCCTGATTTATTAAAATCTTTGCCTGACCACCAGTCTGTACGATACTAGCAAGTTTTAAAAACTGATCTAATTTTATATATTCCGTTTCTATTTCTATCTTATTCATCTTATTCTCCTTAGAAATCGTCTTGTGCCAGGCGGACTGGCAGGACTAAATAGGTATAATTTTCATCGTCCACTGGATTTATAATACATGGATTCAGGCTGCCCATGAAATTCAATTGTATTTCTTCTGCATCTATTACCTTGACACCTTCCAGTATATATCTGGAGTTAAAGGCTATATTCATATCTTCGCCATATAGCTCAGCAGCTATATTTTCATTGACATCTCCTATTTCAGAATTTGATCTAATTAATATCTCCCCTTCTCTAACAGTCAATTTAACTAGATTTGCCTTTTCTTCCTTTGCCAGCAGTGAAGCCCTCTCAAGTCCATCTTGAAAGGCCCTTTTGTTTACTATTGCCCTAGTCTTATGGTCCTTCCTTATTATCTCCTTATAATTGAAAAATTGTCCCTCCAGTATTCTTGAATATATGGTAGTATTGCCTATTTCAAATACAACATGGCCTGGAGCTGATGAAATAATTAACTTTTCCTCATTTTCTTCTATTATTTTATTTAATTCACTTAAGGTCCTACCTGGGATTATAATCTTTATATTAGATTCCACTTTAATCGGCAATTTTCTAAGAGCTAACCTGTATCCGTCCAATGCTACAAAGGAAATATTATCGTCAGATATCTCAAGTAAGACTCCTGTCAAAGAGGGCCTTGATTCGTCCTGAGATGTGGCAATAATAGTTTGTCTAATAGCCGATTTTAATAAATCCTTTGGAAATTCAAATGAATTCTTTTCTAGTATTATTGGCAAATAGGGATATTCCTCTGAGGAGTTACCTATTAAGTTGAATTCTGAATCCCCACATTTTATATTTATCTTATTGTCGACTACATCTATTAATATAGGTGCATCTGGCAGTTTCCTTACTATGTCACCGAATATTTTTGAGTCTACGACTATAGATCCACTTCTTTCTACCTTGCAATTTACAAAGGTATCTATGCTTATCTCTAAGTCTGTACCTATTAAATTTAATCTATCATCTGAGGCTTCTAATAATATACCGCCTAATATTTGCAAGGTTGTTCTGGATGAAATACCTTTTTGAGCTATGCTTACGTGCTTTGATAAATCTCTTTGCATAATTTCTATTTTCATGACCGTCCTCCTTTTCAATTTGCTGATATAGAAAGAATATAATAATAGAGTAGTAATAGTAGTAGGCAGTGTGATTATGTGGATAATATCTAGGGGCCTGCAATACTAAATATTCATAAGTTTTAATAAAGTGTGGATAAGTCCTGTAAAATTAATAAAACTATTCACATTCTATTGATTATCCTTCCTTTAATTTTTTTGTAATGTCATCTAGCTTTCTTTTAAGGTCTAAGTTTTCCTTTAAATCGGAAGTTATTTTGTCATAGGCGTGTATTACAGTTGTATGATCCCTGCCACCAAATTCGTCTCCTATTTTAGGAAGGGATAGGTCCGTTAATTCCCTGGTTAAATACATGGCAATTTGCCTCGGATATGCAATTGCCCTTGTCCTCTTTTTAGAATTAAATTCATCTAATTTAATTCTAAAATTTTTGGAAACAATGTCCTTTATTAGGTCTACTGTTATTTCTACATTTTTATTGTTTGATATTATGTCCTTTAGGGCCTCTTCAGCTAATTCTTCAGTTACCTGGGAATTGGCTAAGGAAGAGTAGGCCACCACCCTGATCAGTGCTCCTTCTAACTCCCTAATATTGGATTGGATTTTTGAGGCTATATAGAGCATTACATTGTCGTTTACTTCTATGTTTTCTATATTTGCTTTTTTTCTAAGGATGGCTATTCTGGTTTCTAAATCAGGCGGCTGTATGTCAGATATGAGCCCCCATTCGAACCTGGACCTGAGCCTATCTTCTAGGGTAGGTATTTCCTTAGGTTGTCTATCGCTAGATATGATTATTTGTTTGTTTGCCTCATGCAGGGCATTGAAGGTGTGAAAAAACTCCTCCTGGGTCCCCTCTTTACCTGCTATAAATTGGATATCATCCACAAGGAGGACATCAATATTTCTATATTTATTTCTAAATTCTTCATTTCTATATTCCCTGATGGAGTTAATTAATTCATTTGTAAATTTTTCTGATGAAACATAAACGACCTTGGAAGATGGATTTTGGCTTAGTATGTAATGCCCTATGGCGTGCATTAGGTGGGTTTTACCTAGTCCAACTCCCCCATATATGAAAAGTGGGTTGTAGGCTTGAGCTGGTGCTTCTGCTACGGCCAATGAGGCAGCATGGGCAAATCTATTGCTATTGCCTATTACAAAGGTGTCAAAGGTATACTTTGGATTTAATTGAGACCTTTGATTGTATTCGCCAGTTTCCTGCACCACTGGTTGGTTGGTGCTATATTCTTCACCCGGTATAATAAATACAATATCCAGGTCTTCCTCTGTCACATGCTTTATTGCATTTCGAATGAGGTTTTGATATCTTCCTACCAATATGCCCTTTGTAAATTCATTTGGTGCAGCTAAAATTACCTTATCGGGAGAGATGCTAATGGGCTCTATGGTATTGAACCAGGTATTGAAACTAACCTCTGTCAATTCTACTTTCATTAAATTTAGAACTTCATTCCAGATATTATCTAATCCTGACGACATAAATTTACCTCCTATTACATTGAAATTATTGCCATTTTAAAAAGATATAAACAGTTTTTGAGAGGGACCTATGTTTGTCCACAAATCCATCAAATAAAATTTAAAAATATATATTAAAAATAAAGTAAAAATATTTGTTGATAGTTTTATAATAGTCTGTGAATATAATTAGTTAGATGGGAGTTATTAACTTATTAACATATCTTAAAATCAAATAATGTGGATAAGAAGTATGTAAAATACTAAATTATAGGGAATAATATAGAAATACTCTATACTTATGCACAAGTTATCCACAAAGTGTGTATAAGTATCAATTGTTTATAATTTTAAAAAGTTATTCACATGTATTTTAATGATAGCAGAAATGAAAAATATATTCAATAAAATTATCCACAAGATTCATAGATTGTGAATAACTTTTATAGATAGGATTAAATAGGACTAATAGCAGTCTTCAATTATTTAAAATTCTTGACATATGGAGTCTAAGTCAATATAATTATTAGTAGTATTTATTTCAATTTGTGAAAACTCCATATTATATATGAAGATACCCTATTGAAGGAGGTGTTTTTTTATGAAAAGGACTTATCAACCAAAGAAAAGACAGAGAAGTAAAGAGCATGGTTTTAGAAAAAGAATGAGGACAAAAGCAGGCAGGGAAATAATCAAAGCTAGAAGAAAAAGAGGTAGAAAGAAATTAACTGCATAAGGCCCCTAGTTTAGTGGCCTTTTTTTGCTAGTTTGTGCTTTTTTAGAGGGTGTTATTGTGATGGATAAAATTTATAGGCTTAGGACTAGTATGGAGTTTAAAAGGGTCTATGGTGGCGGAAAAAATTATTGGAATAAATATTTAATTCTCTATGTAAGGAAAAATAATTTAGATTTTACCAGGATTGGATATTCCGTTAGCAAGAAGGTAGGCAATTCAGTCGTAAGAAACAAAATTCGGAGAAGAATGAAGGAAATATATCGTTTGAAATTGAGTAAGATTAAGGATGGATATGACTTGGTTATTATACCAAAAAAAAATGCAGGAAATATTTCTTATATGGAATTGGAAAGTGCAATGCTCCATATATTTAAACTTGGAGACATTATAGAGAAATAGAGTGATAATATGAAAAAAATAGTTATTTTGATAATTAGATTTTATCAGAAGGTAATTTCAAAATATATTTTAACTGGTAGAAGTTGCAGATTTTATCCGACTTGTTCAGACTATTCTATTCAAGCTTATGAAAAATACGGCTTAGTAAAGGGAACTTATTTAAGTGTAAATAGGGTTTTGAGATGTAATCCGTTTAATGAAGGTGGATATGATCCACTTAAATGATGGGGGGTTAGTAAATGTCAGCTTTTTTAGGTAATATTTTGGGTGGGCTATTGAAATTGGTCTACGATACGGTTTCATCTATTGGTTCGGAGCCAGAATCTTTTTCATTTTATGCAATGGCAATAATAGTTACTACAATTATATTTAAGCTGTTACTTTTGCCTGTAAGCATGCACCAGACAAAATCAACAAAAAAAATGGGAGAAATTCAGCCAAAGATTAAGGAGATACAAAGTAAATATAAGAATGATCCGCATACTATGCAGGTAAAGACCATGGAGTTATACAAGGAAGCAAAATATAATCCTGCGTCAGGATGTTTAATCCTTATAATTCAAATTCCAATTATTTTTGCCTTCTTTAAGGTTATGCGTGAACCTACCTTGTACGCCTTTAAGGACGTGGTCGCTTATGAGGCCATGAATAAAACCTTTTTTTGGATTAAAAACTTGGAGAATCCAGACCCATTCCTGTGGGGACTGCCCCTCCTAGCAGCAGCAACTACTTATTTGCAATCAGTTACCATGTCTGCATCAAATCCAGATCCACAGGCTCAAAGTACCATGAAAACAATGAATATGTTTCTTCCAGTTATGATTTTTATGGCTGCCAAAGGATTTGCAGCAGGTCTTGCATTATATTGGGTAATTAGCAATATTTTCTCTGTTGTACAACAGTTAATTTCCAATAGGTCTTTGGGTAAGATTAAGGAGGAGAAATGAGATAATGAAATCCATTATTAAAGTATCTAAAACCGTTGAAGATGCCATAAACGAAGGTTTAATGGAGTTAAATGTAAGTAAGGAAGATGTAGAAATTGAAATTATTGATGAACCGAGCAAGGGACTATTTGGCATAATTGGTGGGAAGGATGCAAGGGTTAAAATTACAATAGTATATGACCCTGAGGAAATTGCCGATAATTTCATTCAAAAAGTATTAAATTCAATGCAGATAAAAGCTGAGAGTATTGTAAGGAAAAACCCAGATTCGTTAACTGTCGACATAACAGATATTAGCTCTTCTGATATGGGCATATTAATAGGAAAAAGGGGAAATACCCTAGACGCCATACAATATTTGTTAAGCCTTACCGTCAATAGAAATAAGGAAAACTATATAAAGGTAATAGTTGACATCGAAGGATACAGGGCTAAGAGAGAGGAAACCTTGATTAGACTAGCAAACAAGATGGCGGAGAAGGCCAGATATAGCAGGAGACTAGTAAAACTAGAACCTATGAATCCCTATGAAAGAAGGATAATACACTCGGCACTTCAAAATATAAATGGAATAACTACCTACAGTGAAGGAGACGAACCCTTTAGAAGAGTGGTTATACAATCAAAGTAAGACAACAAACCCAGTATAATACTGGGTTCTTCTTATAATAATACTAATAATAACATTTGATATTCTCATTTTAGGGGTCCATATTTTTTGATATAATAAGGATAGGAAGTTTTTTGGAGGTGGTCTTGTGACAATTGCAGCTATATCTACGTCAATTGGAGAGGCTGGTATTGGAATAGTGAGAATAAGTGGTAAAGGATCCTTGGAAATCGGCAATAGGATATTCAAGGGGAATAAGGTGGAGAAATTAGATGAGGGTTTAAATAGAAAGCTAGTATATGGACATATTTTAGATGATGAAAATGACCAGTTGATTGACGAGGTTTTGATTTCTTTTATGAAGGGGCCAAACACCTATACAAGGGAGGATATGGTAGAGGTCTACTGTCATGGTGGAATTATTTCCGTTAGAAAGGTCCTGGATCTGATACTGAGACATGGTGCCAGACTTGCGGAGCCAGGAGAATTCACCAAGAGGGCATTTTTGAATGGAAGATTGGACTTGTCACAGGCGGAGGCAGTGATAGATATGATAAGGGCCAAGACAGACAAGAGCTTTGAGGCCTCTCTCAACCAGTTGGAGGGTTCCTTGTCCAATAGGGTTCAGCATATAAGGGGTATTTTATTGGAGATGATAGCCCATGTAGAGGTATCAATAGACTTTCCCGACGAAGACATTGAAGAGCTAACCTATGAAGACCTAGAAAAAAGGGGAAGCACAGTAAAAGAGGAAATTGAAAACCTACTATCTACCTCGGAAAGAGGAAAGATATTAAGGGATGGTTTAAACACTGTAATACTAGGTAAGCCCAATGTGGGAAAGTCTTCTCTGTTAAATGCCATCCTAAGGGAGAATAGGGCTATAGTGACCAATGTACCCGGAACTACTAGGGATATAATTGAGGAGTATATAAATATAGATGGCATTCCCCTAAAGATTATAGACACTGCTGGAATTAGGGCGACAGAGGACCTAGTAGAACAGATTGGAGTAGATAGGGCAAGGGAAACCGTCCAAGGGGCAGATTTGATAATCGCTATATTTGACGGGTCTAGGGAACTATCTGAAGAGGATTTTGAAATAATTGGCCTAATTAGGGACAAAAAAAGTATAATACTGCTGAATAAGACTGATTTGCCCCTAAGATTGACCAGATCCTATCTAAAATCCCTCCTGGGAGAGAAAAAGATAATAGATTCTTCCATGGAACTGGGCCAGGGCTTGGACATACTGGAAGAGAGCATTAGGGATATGTTTTATAGTGGACAGGTGGAAATTAATTCCGACACCATAGTTACAAATATTAGGCACAAGAGCCTTCTGGAAAGGTCCTTGAACAATATATCACAGGCCCTAGAGGACATAAAAGCAAATGTTCCTATAGACTGTGTAGAAATTGACTTGAAAAATTGCTGGGAAAATCTTGGCGAAATTTCCGGTGATACAGTGGGTGAGGATGTTCTAGATAAAATATTTGCAGAATTCTGTATTGGAAAATAAGTACTTTACCCTATATTAGAAAGGTGATAGAAATGAAGGAAGTTAAGAAATATTTGGCAGGAGACTACGATGTAGTTGTTATTGGAGCTGGACATGCTGGGGTTGAGGCTGCCTTGGCCAGCAGTAGAATGGGCCTGAATACACTGATTATGACCATGAACCTAGATTCCATCGTTGCATTATCCTGTAATCCAAATATCGGTGGTACTGGAAAGGGACATTTGGTTAGGGAAATAGATGCCCTGGGTGGAGAAATGGCCTTGAATATTGATAAATCATTTATTCAATCGAGAATGTTGAATACTTCCAAGGGACCTGCCGTTCATTCCCTAAGGGTTCAGGCTGATAAAAAGGGCTACCATATGGAGATGAAAAAGATACTTGAAGATGAAGCTAATTTGACCTTGAGGCAGGGTGAGGTAGTGGACATCCTTATGGACAATAGGGGGATAAGTGGAGTTGTAACCAGAACCGGTGCCATTTATAATTGCAGGGCAGTGGTTGTGGCTACAGGTACCTATTTAAGGGGAAGGGTCTATATAGGTGAGGTAAATTATGAATCAGGGCCAGATGGAATGTTTCCTTCTGTGGAATTATCCACTGCCTTGAGGGATAAGGGATTGTATCTGAGAAGAATGAAAACTGGTACACCTGCTAGGGTACACAAGGACAGCATAGATTATTCGAAAATGGAAATACAGCCTGGAGATAGTGAAATAATCCCCTTTTCATTTTTAAATATGGGAAGGGATTTGAGCAGGGAACAGCTACCCTGCTACTTGACATACACCACTAAAAAAATGCACGAGATAATCAGGGTAAATCTTCATCGTTCACCCATGTATGCTGGTGAGATTGAGGGAATTGGGCCTAGATACTGTCCATCTATTGAAGACAAGATAGTAAGATTTTCTGATAAAGACAAGCATCAGATTTTTATTGAACCAGAGGGACTAGATACAAAGGAGATGTATGTCCAGGGAGCTAGTTCAACCCTGCCAGAAGAAACTCAACTGGAAATGTATAAGGAAATTATTGGGCTTGAGAATGTTAGGTTTATGAGGTCTGCCTATGCCATAGAATACGATGCCATAGATGCCACCTCCCTAAAAAGAAACTTGGAACATAAGGAGATAGAAAACTTGTTTTTTGCTGGACAAATTAACGGTTCTTCTGGCTACGAAGAAGCTGCTGCCCAAGGCTTGATGGCAGGTATCAATGCCGCACTCAAGATTAGGGGAGAGGAAGCCTTTGTATTAGATAGATCCGAGGCCTATATTGGAGTCCTTATAGACGATTTAGTCACCAAGGAAACTGATGAGCCCTATAGGATGATGACCTCAAGAGCTGAATATAGACTTACCCTCAGGCAGGATAATGCAGATTTGAGGCTTACTGAAAAGGGCTATGAGATAGGTCTTGTATCTGAGGAAAGATATAGGAGGACCCTGGAAAAGAAGTCTGCCATAGAAGGGGAAATCCATAGGCTGGGCAAGGTCCAAATCAATCCAACTAAGGATAACAATAAACTACTTGAAGAGTTGGGAACCTCTACCCTTACCAATCCAGTGACCCTCTTAGATTTAATTAAAAGGCCTGAATTGGGATATGATATCCTAGAGGCCCTAAATCCAAATAGGCCGGAACTATTGAGGGAGATAAGGTTGCAGGTGGAAACGGAAATTAAATACGATGGCTATATTAAAAAGCAAATGATTCAAATTGACCAGTTTAAGAAACTAGAGAATAAGAAGTTGGATCAGGATTTTGATTATAATGTTGTCCGTGGACTTAGCAATGAAGCCAAGCAAAAATTGAACAATATAAAACCCGATTCAGTGGGGCAGGCTTCTAGGATTTCAGGAGTTTCCCCATCGGATATTAATGTTTTACTGATTTATTTAGAACAAAAAAGAAGGGAAGAAAGGACAGGGCCCAATGGATAATATAGATACCCTCCTACAAGGAGTCAAAGAATTTAATATTGATTTAGACCAGAATCAGATTAGGAAGTTTGCCATATATAAAAAACTTTTGAAGGAATGGAATAAAAAGATTAACATTACAGCCATAACAGACGATGTAGAAATCGATATAAAACATTTTTTAGACAGTCTTACCCCTATAACGAGTGGGCTCTTTTCCGAGAATGCAAGGGTAATAGACATAGGTACAGGAGGAGGGTTTCCAGGGCTACCACTTAAGATTTTCAATGAAAACTTGAATATAAGCCTATTAGATAGTTTGAATAAGAGGATAGTTTTCTTAAAGGAGCTAATTAACATTCTTGAATTACAGGGCATAGAGGCCATTCACGGCAGGGCAGAAGACCTTGGCAGGAATCCCCAGTATAGGGAAAAATACGATGTCTGTATCTCTAGGGCAGTGGCATCCTTAAACACCCTTTCCGAATACTGTATACCCTTTGTCAAGCTTGGGGGACATTTTATCTCAATGAAGGGACCCAATGTTGAAGATGAGGTAAGGGAAGCGGAAAAGGCCATAGGAATACTAGGTGGAAGAATAATTGATATAAGGACCATGAAAATTCCTCAATCAAATATAGTTCATTCTTTGATAATTGTGGAGAAAACCAGTGAAACTGCGACAAAATATCCTAGGGTCGGGGGAAATCCCAAGAAAAACCCCTTGTAAATTGGCCTTATTTGTAGGAAAAAACTTGGGCAATAAAGAAGGAAATACTTTAACAGATGTAGAATTATAGATTAAACTAATTTGGGAAGAGGGATATAAATGAGAAATGCACAGGCAGAAATAAGGTATATTCCCATTGCTGATATAAGGCCAAATCCATATCAGCCTCGAAGGGACTTTAATCAGAAGTCGCTAGAAGAATTGAGCCAGTCAATAAGATCCTATGGCGTTATCCAGCCCATAAGTGTAAGACAAATTCGTGCAAATGCCTATGAACTGATTGCTGGCGAAAGGAGATTGAGGGCTTCAGAAATTGCAAAGTTATCTGAGATACCCGCCATAATTGTTGATTATAGGGACAAGGAGTCTGCCCTAATAGCCCTAATGGAAAATCTGCAAAGGGAGGATTTGAATTTTATCGAGGAGGCTGAGGGTTACAACAACCTAATAGTAGATCATGGATTTACCCAACAGGAAATTGCAGAGCAGATGGGTAAGAGCCAATCAACTATTGCGAATAAACTCAGACTGTTGAAACTGCCGGAAGATGTAAAGGGAGACCTGCTTAGGTATAATTTGACAGAGAGACATGGAAGGGCACTCTTGAAATTATCGGGAGATGATTTGAAGAGAAGAATCCTAAATAGGATAGTTAAAAACGACTTAAATGTGAACAAGGCAGAAGCCCTGGTAGATGGGATTTTAAATGATTTAACAAAAAATGAAGAGGACGGTATAAGGCAGAATATTAAGAGCCTTATTAGCATAAGGATATATTTAAATACCATGAAGAAGGCCTTTTCTGCCATTAAGGAATCTGGAATTGAAGCAGAATACAAGGAAGTTGATAAGGGAGATCATGTAGAGGTAATAGTCAAAATACCTAAGACCTAGAATGTAATTAGATAGAACTGCTTTAGGTGAAAACTATAGGGTATATAAAAAGAAAGGTCCTATTGGCAGAAATACAATAGGGAGGTGTATTCATGACAAGAAAAGAAAAGAAGACAGGGAATCAAGATTCTTTGGAACTGGTCTTAATTAGAAGGGTCTATGATAATTTTGAGCTGGGAATGATTACTGCCATACTTTCTGAAAATAGTATACCCTATATATTGAAGGATATGGGCACCGGTGGCTATATGAGAATAATAGGGGGCCAATCCCTCTATGGTACCGAGATATTAGTCGAAGAGTCTTTTTTTGACAAGGCAAGTGAGATTGTGGCTTCTATACTAGAAGAGGAGCAGTAGACTTGTAAGTATTATAGGGGAAATTGGATTTTATTTAAAAAATGTTCCACGTGGAACATTTTTTGACTTTTTCTGCCAATATAATATCTATTAAAAGCTATAATACAATTAACAATCAGGAATAAATGTGATAATATAAATTTAGAATAAATAGAGAAGATTGGGCGGTTAATTAGAATTATGGTCTAGTGGTAAGACGAGGGAGGTATGTATATGTTTAGGCAAATGAGGCGGAGGAAGCAATTACTGTCAGGAGAAGAAACAAGAAGTATTTTAGAGAATTCTAGTGCCGGGGTTTTGGGAGTTGTAGGAGATGATGGCTACCCCTATACTGTCCCCATGAGCTATGTATATAAAGAAGGTAAAATATATATGCATAGTGCAAGGGAGGGGCACAAAATAGATAGCATCAGAAAAAATGAGAAGGTTGGATTCACAGTAATAGGAAAGAACCAGGTAATCCAAGAGACCTTTACTACATACTATCTTTCGGTTTCCATATTTGGCAGGGCTAGAATTCTAATAGACCCTGTGAAAAAGAAGAAGGCCCTTGAGGCCTTAGTTGAAAAATACTCTCCCGACTATATTCAAGAGGGGCAATTGGAGATTGAAAGGGAATGGGAGAAGGTAAAGCTGATTGAAATTGAAATTGAGCATATGACTGGAAAATCCGCCATTGAACTCATATATGAATAGGCTGCAAGGGAAACTGACCCTAGTAAGTCTCACTTGAATCAAGGAGGGGAAAATATGGGAAGTTATTTAACTAGTAAAAGAATCTATCTATATACAGCTATATCTTTTTTTGCAAGCCTTGTATTTCTCTATGGTTTTGCAAAAACTGCCCCAATATTTTACACTGGCTTTGATATGTACACAAGTCCAAATTTTCCAAGTAGGGTGGCGGACTTTTTATTTAAGTTTCTATTAGTTAATGATTTGACTGGAGCTGTTTTAAGTATTATTTTAACTGTAAAAGCTTTGATTGACAGGAAATAGATATATGGTGGGGTCTTAAAAGGAAAACAACTTTTAGTTAGCGGGGTGAGATTTACATGACATATAAGACAAATGTAATGAGAATTTTAGATAAGAAGAAGGTTAGATATTTAAGTTACAGCTATGCTGACACAGATGCCATAAGTGGGATCGAGGTAGTAAATACCCTAAACCTAAACCCTAGTCAGGTGTTTAAAACCTTGGTTACAATTGGAAAGTCAAAGAACTACTATGTTTTCTTGGTCCCCGTCGATGCAGAGCTTAATCTAAAGAAGGCTAGCACAAGCGTTAATGAGAAGTCTATAGAGATGATAAAATCAAAGGATCTATTGTCTGTAACTGGTTATGTCCACGGTGGGTGCTCACCTATCGGGATGAAAAGACCCTTTGCTATTACCATAGACGAATCCGCAAAGAACTTTGAAAAAGTCATATTTAATGCAGGCAAAATAGGTTATCAGATTGAAATAAGCCTAGAAGATTTGGATAGGGTGATTAATTATAAATTAGCCGACATTACATAAATCATGAGTTTCAGGAGGTCATTTTATGAAGGATATATCAAGAGGAAGTCTTATAAGATTAATTAACATAGCAGTTTTATTAATGCCAATGTCTTTTTTATTTCACTACCTTGAAACCTCTATACCTGCAAGGGGATCTACCCTTGCATTTTTAGGGGCTTTTTTATTTATAGTCCTGGCTGGAATAGTATCCATAAATTTAAAGCTAATTCCTATTATATTGATAAGTACCTTGAGTATTTTCTTGTCAATAGCCCTGGGAAATATATTTATAATTTCACCAAATGAATCTTGGTTTAATCCTTTTGGAATGAATTTTGCTATTATATTTGCAGGTATTATTATTTTAATTGGAATATTGATAATCCGATTATTTGCAAGGAAGATATTTAAATAGTGCTGAGGCCCTGTAAGGATAAAAACGATGAATATGCTAATGTTATCAAGGTGAATGTGAGGAATATACCCCGTCATCCCGAGGAGGGAAGTGACGAGGGATTTTGGTGGCGAAGGATTTAAAAGGCAAAAGTTTGTAATCCCTGATGGGGTTAGCTTGAGCCAATCATCCTGGGAAGCCTGGTGTGAGTTTGTCATCCCGAGGAAGGAAGTGACGAGGGATCTTGGTGGCGAAGGATTTAAAGGGCCAAGGTTTGTAATCCCTGATAGGACTAGCTTGAGCCAATCATCCTGGGAAGCCTGGTGTGAGTTTGTCATCCCGAGGAAGGAAGTGACGAGGGATCTTGGAGGCGAAGGATTTAAAAGGCCAAGGTTTGTCACCCCTGATAGGACTAGCTTGAGCTAATCATCCTGGGAAGCCTGGTGTGAGTTTGTCATCCCGAGGAAGGAAGTGACGAGGGATCTTTGCGGCGAAGGATTTAAAAGGCCAAGGTTTGTAATCCCTGATAGGGTTAGCTTGAGCTAATCATCCTAGGGACCATGGTGTGAGCTTGTCATTCCGAACGAATGTGAGGAATCTGTCTTGTATACTTTCAATGATTACAGGGTTCAAGCTTGCCATCCTGGGGAATACATCTCCCCGTCATCCCGAGGAAGGAAGTGGCGAAGGATTTAAAAGGCCAAGGTTTGTAGTTATAAAGCAAGAATTCCTCGCTAGGCTCGGAATGATAATGATTGTATAGTACTAGATACTTTATATTTGATGATATAAAAATGGAGGGGTCATAAGGATACTAAAAACTTAAGGACAAAACAAATTGTCTTGTGGCATATAGGGAAAGCAACAGGGCAGTAAAGTTCTACGAAAGGTTGGATTTAAATTTGATGGAACTAAAAAACATAGCTGCTTCCCCAATAAATCTATTGAAGAAAGATACATAAGACAACTATAAAACAAACTTTTACAAAATGTTCCACGTGGAACATTTTGTTTTTTGCCCTAAAACATTCCAAAATAAAAAAAGTATGGTATGATTATATTAATATAAAAATGTAAAACAAATCATTTAGAACTTCGGATAAAAATAGGTGGTGAATGTTTTGGGAAAGGTTGTTTCAATATTCAACCAAAAAGGCGGCGTGGGTAAGACTACAACGGCAATTAACCTTTGTGCAGGCCTGGGGAAACTCGGGAAAAAGGTGATTTTAATAGATATTGACCCCCAGGGTAATTCTACATCAGGTCTAGGAGTCGAAAAGCATGATGGAAGACCAATTGTATATGATGTCCTGGTAAACCAAGCTAACATCAGTGATACCATAAGAGAGAGTTCGGCTGAAAACGTCTTCATAATACCTTCCAACAATGAGTTGGCAGGTCTGGAGATTGAACTGGCTAGGATAGGGGGTTGGGAAAGTATTTTAAGGGATAAGCTGAAGGAAATACAGGATGATTACGATTTTATATTTATAGATTGTCCGCCATCCTTAGGCATACTTTCAGTCATAGGTCTAGTGGCTTCCAATAGTGTAATCATTCCCATCCAATGTGAATACTACGCCCTAGAAGGTGTAAGCCAGTTGTTTGACACCATAAAACTCGTAAAAAAAGGGCTGAACCCCGACTTGGAAATAGAGGGCGTAGTGCTGAGCATGTTTGACGGCAGGACAAACCTGTCTATACAGGTAGTAGATGAGGTTAAGAGTTTCTTTAAGGAGAAGGTCTATGTGAGCATAATCCCCAGAAATGTTAGGTTAGCCGAGGCCCCTAGTCACGGACTATCCATAATAGACTACGACGATAAGTCAAAGGGGGCCGAGGCCTATATGGATTTGGCAGAAGAATTCTTAGAATTAGTTGAGGAGTGATTAGATGAGTGCTAAGAAAAGAGGATTGGGCAAGGGGCTATCTGCATTAATCTCAGAAGATATTGTTGACGAGGACAGGGAAGTAAAAGAAACAGTAGAGTATATAGATATAGGTCTTATAAGCCCAAATAAGGGACAGCCTAGGGCCGATTTCAAGGAGGAAAGTCTTGAAAGTTTGGCGGAATCAATAAAGGTAAATGGATTAATACAGCCAATCTTGGTGAGAAAAAGTGGCCGAAAATATGAGATAATAGCAGGGGAAAGAAGGTGGAGGGCCTCTAAGATGGCTGGGCTCAAAGAGATTCCCTGTCTGCTAAAGAACATTGACGACGAGGCTTCTGCTAAATATGCCCTAATAGAGAATATACAAAGAGAAAACTTAAACCCCATTGAAGAAGCCATGGCATATAAAAGGTTAATGGAAGATCATAAACTTACTCAGGAAGAGGTGGCTAGGGAAATAGGAAAATCAAGGCCCTATATAGCCAATACCATAAGACTTTTGAATTTGAATAAGGAAATCATAGACTATATTTCTAAGGGAGAGCTAACAGCAGGACATGGGAAGGTACTCCTGG